>DATBCZ010000421.1:0-5676 GCA_036270175.1 Steroidobacteraceae bacterium
CTGTTGAAGATCGCGAAGTTGAAGCTCGCGGCGCGGGCGATCGGCGTGCGGCGGTTGGATATCGGGGCGCAGGGCGGGACGGTGACGTTCGAGGAGAAGAACTCCATCGACCCGGGCACTGTCGTAAGGATGGTGCAGAAAGGGGCGCGGGATTACCGGCTGGAAGGGCCGCTGAAGATGCGGCTGACGCGGCAGTTGCCGACTGAGGAGCAGCGGTTTGTGTTCGCGGAGGCGTTACTGAAATTGCTGGGGGAGAAAGCTAAGCCGGCGGAGGTCGCGCCCGCGGCGGTTAGCGCGAAAGCCGAGCCAACGCGCGGGCCGAAACGGAAGTAGTTCGGTTACAAGCGGCTAATAGCTTGCAAGCCGGGGTGCTGTGCGTGAGGAAACCGCCACAGGCCTGAAGTAGAATACGGGCATGAAATTCCCCACCCCGCGTCTGCGGACGCTTTGCCTGATGCTTGCCGCTTTGGCTTGTGGTCTGCCGGCTGTTTCGCAGGAAGTGGCTGCACCGGCTTACAACATCGAGATCGTCGTCTTTCGAGCGACGTCGGCTCAGGGCGGCGCTGAAAACTGGGCGACCGAGACGGGCAGCGGCAACACCATCGCCGGTGACGAGGGCTCGAGTACCTCCTCTTCGCAGGTGGGACACTTTGTGGCGGCGATTCCGAGCTCCGCCTATCAGCTCACCGAGATCGAGGGCCGGCTGCGAGCGAGTGGCGCGTACGTCCCTATCGCGCATACGGCGTGGTCGCAGACGGCTAGCGGATGGGGCACGCGCGCGGGGTTTCCCGTGCAGCGGCTTGGGGTGGATGTGCCGGGGTTGAGTGGAACCGTGTTTCTCGAGCGTGGCATGTATCTGCACCTCGGGATGACGCTGACTTACGCGGATCCGTCACCACCGGGTGGACTGGGCGCGGCGTCGGGGACGACGTTTACGATCAATCAGAGTCGGCGCATCAAATTCTACGAGCGCAACTATTACGATCATCCGGCGTTCGGGGTGATTGCGTTGGTTTCACCGGCGCAAGGGACCAGACCCCCGGGAAGGTAATTACTGAAAGTCCGTCGCTTCCGCGGTCGAGATGCTGTTCTTCCCCAGCGACTTCGCCCGCTTCAACGACGCGCGGCAGGCTTTCAACAACGAATCGAGGGAGAGCTCGCGCGGTGGCACCAGGCTCGCCACTCCCGCACTCAGTGTCACGAAGCGGCCGGAGCCGGCACGCGGGTGATGCATCAACAGATCACGGACACGCTGCGCTACCACTAGCGCATATTGGGAAGCTTTCTCCGCGGCGTCGCCCTGTGTCAGGACCGCGAAGGTGCCCCCTTCCCAACGGCCAACAAGATCACCGCCCCGTCGATAGGATGCGCCGATAACACGGGCGATCCGGCGGATGCAGGCGTCTCCGGCGGCCTTGTCGAATGTCTCGTTGTAGGTAGCGAGGTCGTCGATATCGAACAACGTGAGTCCGATTTCGTGGGAATCGCGTTGCGCCAACACCCAGTCGCGTTGCAGGAGTTCCTCGAAGTAGGCGCGTGAGTGCAAGCCCGTAAGGCGATCTTCGCGTAGCCAGGGAGGCAGGCCCTGCGCGGACCGCTCGGTATTTTTCAAACGCTCGCTGGCGTCACGGTGATAGCCGATGAAGTGTGTAAGGCGACCGCTGGCGTCGCGCACCGGTTGGATGACGATCTCGTTCCAGAACAGGGAGCCATCAGGGCGATAGTTGCGAATGAGGACCCGTGCCTGCTCGCCGCGCTCGACCGCTTCGCGCATGCGTTGGCGCGTCTCCTGGTCCCGGTCGTTGCCCTGCAGGACGCGCAAGTTGGTACCGAGGATGGCGGCCGTGGGGTAGCCACACATCTGAGAGAAGGCGGCGTTCGCGTAGATGACGGGGTAGTCCGGCGCGGTGGCATCGCAGATCACGATGCCTTCGGGGGCGCCCTCGACGAGGGATCGCCATGCCTCCGCTGACCAATTGTTCATGTCTTCCCCGGCTCCACTCGGGTTGACTCCAGCTTCAGGGCCGGGGTCGTGGCGTAACGCGTGAGCAGCTCCTGGCTGCGGGCCCATTCGGGCAGCGCTTTGAGCGCTTCGCGCGACACACCCTCGCGCCCATGGAGGCGCACCAGCCGCAAACGTGAGGCGGGCTCAGGCTCGACTTTCAGCCCGTCGAGCAGCGCGATGACACTCGCGCGATTGTTGCAAACCGGTAGCATGTCGCAGCCTGCGGCAAGCGCCTTCTGGGCTCGGGTGACAACATCCCCGTACGCAGCGGCAGCCCCCCCCATTGAGAGATCGTCAGCAAACACTACGCCTTGAAAGCGCAATTCACCGCGTAACACGTCGCGAATCCAACCAGACGAAAGACTCGCCGGCGCGGCATCCAGCGCTGGAAACACTATGTGGGCGACCATCACGGACGGCAGACCGTTGGCTATCAGCCTGCGATACGCAGACAGGTCGTCGGCCATGTCCACGAGTTCCCGGCGGTCGACCGGGAGGGTGTGGTGGGAGTCGGCGCTGACAGCCCCATGACCGGGAAAGTGTTTGGCGGTGGCGGCCATCCCGGCGTCCCGCATGCCGTGCATATAGGAAACAGCCAGCTGACTTACGACTTCCGCACGCTTGTGGAAAGCGCGGGTGCCAATGGCCTCGTTTACCCCGTAATCGAGGTCGACCACGGGCGCGAAGGAGATATCGACGCCGTGCGAACGCAGTTCCGAGGCCATGAGCCAGCCGGTACGCCGCGCCAGCTCGAGGCCCCCCTTGGGGTCCTGATCGAAGGCATGGCCGATCAGACGGGCCGGGGGAAGGCGTGAAAAGCCGGGGATAAAGCGTTGTACCCGGCCGCCCTCCTGGTCGACGGCCACGATCAGCGGGGGGCTGCGCTCGGCGTGGATGCCGGCCACGAGCCCCGTGAGCTGGTCCGGATCGACATAGTTGCGTGTGAACAGGATCACACCCCCGACCAGGGGGTGGCGCATCAGCTCGCGCTCTTCGGCGGTGATGGCGGTGCCCTTGAGGTCGATCATCAGGGGACCGAGGCTCATGAGGCGCGCGCCTTACGTTTGCCGGGGCTCAGGAGCGCCAGCGATTCAAAATGAGCCGTATGGGGAAACATGTCGAGGACACCCGCAGCTTCGAGAGTAAAGTCATGTTCGTTGACCAGCACGCCCAGGTCCCGTGCGAGGCTCCCCGGATGGCAGGAAATATACAACACCCGTTGGGGCTCCAGGCTGACAACAGATGCCAACACTTCCCGCGCACCGGCGCGTGGGGGGTCGAGTACGACGTGGGTGTAGCCCTTGCGGAGCCAGGGGGGGCCGGAGGGCTGTGTCGACCCGGGTAGGCGAGCCAGGTCTGCTACGTGGAACTCGGTATTTTCCAGCTGATTTCGTTGGGCGTTATGGCGAGCTCGCGCGACCAACGCTGCATCGCCCTCAACACCGACCACGCGCTGCGCCGATCTCGCCATGGGGAGGGTGAAGTTGCCTATCCCGCAGAAAAGGTCCAGCACCTCGGCGGAAGAGGTCAGTTCCAGGAGTTCCACGGCACGTGAGACCAACGCCTCATTCACGGCGCCGTTGATCTGGATGAAATCGGTGGGCAGGAATTCGAGCTCCACCTTGAACTTGGGTAGCTGGTAGCGGAGCGGCTCGCCGGGGGTATCGAGCTCATGGACAGAGTCCAGTCCGCCCGGCTGCAAGTAAACGCGCAGGCCATGAACAGTCCGGAAAGCGCGGAGGCGCTCGAGGTCATCGGAAGACGGCGGATCAAGAACGCGGAAAACCAGGGCGACGGCGTTGTCGGCAACAGCCACCTCGATCTGTGGGACGCGCTCGCGAATCCCGAGAGTCATGATCAGCTCGGCAAGCGGTGTAATGAGGTCGCCCACGGGGGGTGTCAGGACGTCGCAGTGTTGGACATCCGCGATGAAGGGCGCGAGCCGCTCGCGGAAACCTACAACCACCTTCCCCTTCTTGGTCACGAACTTCGCGCCGAGGCGAGCGCGGCGGCGGTAGCCCCAGACCGGTCCTCGCAGCGGTGGCAGCCAGGTTTGCGGCGTTACTTTGCCGACGCGTTCGAGGTTGTCCTGCAACTCGGTTTGACGGGCTTCGAGTTGGGCTTCAGGGGACATATGTTGAAGTGCGCACCCGCCGCAGACACCGAAATGGGGACACCGTGGGACCACGCGCTCGGGCGCGGCTGTCAATACCTCCACCAGCTCCGCCTCGTCATGCTGGCGGTGGGTGCGGGTGCGACGGAATTTGATGTTCTCGCCCGGTAACGCACCGGGGACGAAAACCGTCTTGCCGTCGCGGATGACGCCCTCGCCCGCGTGTGTGAGCGCGGCGACCGTCGCGGACTCGACGGTCTGAGAGATGACTTTACGACCGCTCAAGCCGGTGTTTCCCAGGCGCGCAGGAATTCGGCGAAATGCGGTTCCTTGCCGGCACCGGCGCGCAGTAGCGCCTTCACTCGCTCCACCTCCTCCGCGTAACGCTCGCGCGTGAAGCGGCCGCGCATCATCTCGAAGCGCAGGTAGATGAGATAGGTGTTGAGAACGTCGGTCTCGCAGTATTGGCGGATGCCGGCCAGGTTGCCGGCGAGCCAGGCATCCCAGACCTGGTCACCCGAGAATCCCAACTTTCCCGGCAGGCCCAGCAGCATCGCGGCGTTCTGGAGGGAGACCCGGCCACGACCTTGGTAAGCGGAAAGAACATCCATGAGGTCGGTATGGCGCCAGTGGAAACGGCTCAGGTAGTTGTTGTAGCGGAAGGCGGTGTCGCCGTCGCCCGTTTCCCAGTAGCGCGGCGCCTGCACGCCAGCGGCGAGCGCGCGCAACGTTAGTACGGGGAGGTCGAAGCCGGAGCCGTTCCAGGAAACAAGGTCGGGCGAGAAGCGCTCGATGCCGTCGAAGAAGCGCTCGACGAGTTCGGCCTCGGTGGAATTCAGGTCACCGAGGCTCCACACCTTGAGGCCATCGCGGCTGCGCAGGACGCAGGAGATGGCGACGATGCGCTGTTGCTCGTTGGGGAGGAATTCGCTGCCGGTGGCCTGGCGACGCAGGGCGAACATGGCCTTCGCGACCTGCTCGTCGGGGAGGTCGCCCAAGTTATGGATGCGGCGGCCTAACGCCACGTCGGGGATGGTTTCGATGTCGAAGACGAGGCAGTTCATGGGGTGGGGGTGCCGAGCACGGTGGCGGGCGGCATGTTGGGGTGAGTCATGGGGTGGCGGCGTGGCGCGGCGGCGGCGGTCATGTCGCTGGCGCCGGGGCTGGCGTTGCTCGCATCAAGACGGCAACCGCGACTATGAGGCCGGCCTCGTCCGTCAGGGTCACGTGGCCCTCGCCGATGCCGAGCCCCTGGCGGACTATCTCCCCGCGCTCCGAGAAGACGACCTCCGGTTTGCCCCAGGAGTTTTGTACTACTCCTACGTCGCGGATCCAAACGCCGTGGGCGAAGCCGGTGCCCATTGCCTTGACGATCGCTTCCTTGGCGGCGAAGCGCATGGCCAGAAAACGCGCCGGTCGTTGGGTCTTGGCCAACTGCACCTGCTCGGCGGGCATGAGGAGATGTTGGACGAAGCGCGTGCCAAACCTCGCCAGGGTCTCATCGATGCGCTTTGCTTCGAGGACGTCGACGCCAATGCCAAAAATCATTCGCGCGCCG
>DATBCZ010000422.1:0-2437 GCA_036270175.1 Steroidobacteraceae bacterium
AGATCACCGATCCCGGACTGGCTACGCTGCAAGTCGTCACCAACGCCGCGCTGGAAATCGGCCTCGAGCGGCTCGCGGGCGGTTTGCCGATCCATATCAATTTTCCCGAAGAACTGCTCACCACCGTGCCGGACCTGCCGATTCGGCCGGAGCTGGCCGTCATCGAAGTATTGGAGCATGTCCCCGCCAAACCCGCCGTCATCGAGGGGATCAAGGCGCTCCGCGCCCGAGGCCACCGGATAGCGCTCGACGATTACTCGCCGCGCGCGACAGATCCTCTGCTCCTCGAATTTGCCGATATCGTAAAGATTGAGATCACCCAGTTCGCGCCCGACGAACTCGTGAGCCTCGTCAAGACGCTCAAGGCCCGCAAGCTCAATCTGATCGCCGAGCAGGTGGAGACGGTCGAACAGTTCGAGCACTGCATCGCGCTCGGCTTCGATGGCTTTCAGGGCAACTTTCTGCAGCATCCGCAAACCTTCCGGGCAAAGCGGGTGCCCTCGAGCCGGCTAGGCACGCTGCGCCTGGTGGCATCGCTGCAAAGCGAAGATTTCTCGCTCGATGAAGTCGAGGCGCTGTTGAGTCAGAACGTCGCGATGTCGTACCACGTGCTCCGCTGTATCAACTCCAGCTACTACAACCTGCCGCGGAAAATCGACTCCATCCGGCAGGCCATCGTGATACTGGGAATCCAGAGCCTGCGCCAGCTGTGCGCGCTGTTGTGTCTGCAGGGCTTCGAGGACCGGCCGCCCAGCCTCTACTTGCACGCCATGACCCGCGCCCGCATGTGCGAGCAGCTCGGTCGCCTCGGGGGGGCACAGGACTGCGGGCCCTACTTCATCACCGGGTTGTTTTCCCTCCTCGGCGCGCTCGTCGGCATGCCGACGCAGAAAATCGTCGAGGAGTTGCCTCTGTCTGTTGCAGTTTCCCGGGCGCTCGTTGCGGGTGAAGGGCCGCTCGGTGAGGCTCTCCAATGCACGCGGGCCTACGAGCGTGCGGCATGGAGTCACGTGGCCTTTAACTCTCTGCCTCCGCACCTCATCCGGGCGGCCTATGTCGACGCGCTTTTCTGGGCCGAACAGGCACGCGCACTGATCTCGAAGTAGACCCCGGGCCCTAGCCCGCACGCAGGGTCGTCAGCGGCGGCTGATTCACAACCGACCGAGTTGCAATCCAACCGCTTCCCGCGACCAACAGAGCGCCTCCAAACAGCCCCACTGCCCAGACCCACAGCTCGAACGTGTAGTGCAGCTCGAGCACCCGGGTAGTCATGAAGTAAGCGGCGGTCGATGCACCCCCAGCCGCCAGCAGCCCCGAAAGCAGCCCGAGAGTAGTGAACTCGGCAAGCACGCCCTGTAGCACGGTGCTACGGCTCGCGCCCAACGTGCGCAACATCGCGCTTTCGTAACGACGTTCATCCCGGCTCGATTGCACGGCGGCCAACAGTACTGTCAATCCCGCGAACAGGGTAAAGATAAACACGCTCTGCACGGCCAGCACAGCCTTGTCTAACACCGAGCGAACCTGCGCCAGCAGGTCATCGATATCGAATATCGAGACGCTCGGGAATGTCCTCGCCAGCTGCGCCAGCGGTCGGGCGTTGGCGGCGCTGAAATAAGCGCTCGTCAGGTACGACCCGGCGGTGTCGTCCAGCACACCCGGCGCGAACACGATGAAAAAGTTCGGCTGGAAGCTGTCCCATTTCACTTTGCGGACACTGGCCACGCGCACGGCGAACGTCTCCCCGGCGACGTCGAACGTCAGACCGTCCCCCACGTGCACACCGAGAGACTCCTCGAACTCGGTCGCGATAGAGACGAGCGGCTTGCCCGTATCGGCCGAGGTAAACCAGTTTCCAGCGACAATACGATTGTCGGAACCCAGCTCAGTAGTCCAGGTCAGATTTTGCTCCCGCGTGGCGAAGTTGTCGGCGCGCTCGCCTTCAAAATGGAGCTCATCGACGGAGCGGCCGTTGATCGCGGTCAGGCGGCCGCGAATCATGGGCATCACCCGCGTGGTACGGGCGCCATGCGCGGTCAGGAACCCGATAAACCGGTCCCGCTCGGGAGGCGGAATGTTGATGAAGAAATAGTTGGGAAGATTCGTCGGCAGCTTGCTGCGCCAGTCGCTGTTCAAGTCGCCACGAATGATACTGAGCAGCAGCAGAACCATGATGCCCGTCCCGAAGGCGACGATCTGCACGACACTTTCCGCGCGGCGACGACTCAGGTTTGCTACACCATAGCGCCAGGCGACACCGACGCTGCCACGCAGCCGGCCGGCGAGGTAGACGAGCAGCGCGCCGGAGAGGGTCAGCAATGTAATGAAGACGGCCAGGCCGCCCGTAAAGCCGATGAACAGCCGCCAGTCGAGCACCACCCAATAAATCAACAGGACCACCACCGCGATAGCCGGCCCGAAAGCCAGAATCATGAGC
>DATBCZ010000423.1:0-2753 GCA_036270175.1 Steroidobacteraceae bacterium
GTCTCAATCAACTTATAGGCCGCAATGATGCAATCGAGCCCCTTGGCTATAGTCACCATGCGTCGCGATTTGTCGGCGCGCTACGCCTCCACCACGCGACAGTGGCTGGCGGCACGTAACGCGTACCGCCGCCTGCACGAGCAGCCGGTCAAGAACATCATCGCGCTGCGCGACGCCGCCCTGCGTCTGGATCAACTCGACCGCGGCCGCGCGGCGCTGATGCGTGATCTGAAGGCTCTGGCGGACTGATCGGGCGACCACTGACCTGCCGGCCCAAGCGCCGCGGGTTTGGGCTGGCCTGGTTATAGTTAACTGCAATCCGGTCACTGGCAACCGGTTCCGGTTCGGGCGACACTCCCCCCATGTCGCCCCTGCAAAGTTTTCGCAAACCTCGAGCGGTTCGCCCCGGCGATACCGTCGCTATCGTCGCGCCTGCCGGTCCCTTCGATAAAGCGGCCCTGGAAGCGGGACTCGCGATCATCAGCGAGCGCTACCGGGTTCGTTATGACGAGCATATCCACTCCCGAGTGCGCTACCTGGCGGGAGACGACAACCGGCGGTTCGCGGAATTGACTGCCGCGCTGATGAGTCCCGACATCAAAGCGGTGTTCTGCGCGCGCGGCGGTTACGGGACCATGCGGCTGCTGCCGAGGCTTGCTTCGTGGGCGGAGGAGCGCATCCCGGCGAAACCCCTGGTGGGTTTCTCGGATATCACCGCACTCCACCAGTGGCTGCAAAGCAACGGAATTGCGAGTATTCACGCGCCGGTGCTCACCCAACTTGGGCGCGTTCCGGCGGCCAGTCCGAAGCGGTTGTTTGCTCTCCTCGAGTCCACCGGGCCGGCGGAGCCGCTCGTGGGTACGGACACCTACGTTGGTGGGACCGTCGAAGGGCCCCTTCTCGGGGGCAACCTTTCAGTGTTCACGCGGTTGCTCGGCACGCCGTTCATGCCGCCCCTCGACGGCGCCATCCTCCTTCTCGAAGACCACTCCGAGCAGCCTTATCGTCTCGACAGGATGTGGACGCACCTGGAACTAGCGGGGGTGTTCCGGAAGATCCGTGGCATCGTCCTAGGCCAATTTATAAGCTGTGAGCCACGCGATGGGGGCTTCACCGCTGCCGACGTGCTACGGGACCTCGCTGCCGCCACAGGCGTTCCCTGCGCCTCTGGGTTCCCTATCGGTCACGCTGATATCAATGAGCCCGTCCCGCTCGGCGCTCGTGTGCGGTTGGACGCGGATGAGGCGCGGCTCACGTTTCTCGAGCCGGCTGTGGGTGGCGCGTAAGCACTCACGCTGCTGCGCTGTGAGCGGGTCGTCACACTCCTTCCTGGGTGTCGACGAGTGTGCGTTTCATCACGGTTGTGCCGCCGACCGATGACTTCCATTCGAGGTGATGCATGGCGTTGGGCGACACGGTTTACGTGTTCGAGGTTGAGCTCGCGAATTCGGATCGTGACGTCTACGAGTCATTGAAGCTGCGCGTGGCGCGGCATCCGTCCGAGACCGCTGAACATATGCTGACGCGAGTTCTCGCGTATTGCCTCGAGTACACGGAGGGGGTCGCTCTCACGAACGGTTTATCGGAGCCGGATGAGCCCGCGATCACCGTGCGCGATCTGACTGGAGCACTACGAGCTTGGATCGATGTGGGCTCGCCCGACGCGGCTCGGCTTCACCGTGCGAGTAAGGCTGCACCTCGGGTCGCGGTGTACACCCACAAGGACGCCGTGCAGCTGGTCACGAGGCTGGGGGCGGAGCGGATCCATCGGGTCGAGCAACTGGAGGTGTATGCGATGGACTTTGAGTGGTTGAGTGCGCTGGCGCAGAGGCTGCAGCGGCGGACCAGCTTTACGCTGACGGTTTCGGAGCAGCACCTCTACCTGTCGCTGGGGGAGGAGACGTTCTCGGGGGTTATTAAGCGGGTACCGGTGGGGGCGTAGGGGCCGGCGCGGCGGGGCGGAAACCTTAATAGCGGTTTCCTTATTAAGGGTTTATGCCGGTAACCCTTAATAAGGCTGGCAGTATTCAGACTTTCCTCGATGCGCAAGTCCGCCCTGCATCCGACCCTGCGAGCTGCCGCGGTGCCCGTTCCAGGGCATTCCGGGTGCTACGCGGTCGTCCCTCCGGCGGTACCAACGCGTTTGCCTGTCAACTCGCCGCTCTTTGCCCTCGCCAGGCGTGAACTGGAGGTGCTGGCCGATGCTGCCGCGGCTGCCCCGGACTATGCAAACCTACTCATGCACATGCTCAATCGGCGCGAGGCCGTGGACAGCAGTCAGATCGAAGGGACGCATACCCAATTCGATGAACTCCTCCTGCATGAGCTGGAGGTGGGCACACGCGATGCGGTTGCCGATTCTGATGCCGAGCAGACACTGAACTACCTCCGCGCGTATACGCTGGGTGTCACACGCGTACGGCGACAAGGCCATCGCGCGCTTGACGGCCGTCTGATCCTGGCGCTGCATGGTCAACTCATGAGCGGTGACTCGCGTGCGGTGCCTGGGAAGTTTCGCCGCGTACAGAATTTCATCGGTGGACTGACGATGGAGCAGGCCCGGTTCATACCCCCTCCTGCGTCGGAAGTACCGCGACTCATGACCGATCTCGATCGGCTCATCCGGTACGAACCTGACTCCGAGAGTCACTACGATGTCACGGTCCTGGCACGCGCTCCGATTGTGCACGCGCAATTTGAAGCGATTCATCCCTTCATTGATGGTAACGGGCGTATCGGGCGATTGTTGTTGC
>DATBCZ010000424.1:0-6486 GCA_036270175.1 Steroidobacteraceae bacterium
GGTCATGCTCGACCAGCCTCCCGCTCTCGATCTAGGCGTAGGGTGCCAGCACTTGGAGCAAACGCTCATCGGGCCGCCCGCCCGCACCGATTGCCTGCACGCAAACGTGATCCGCCCCTGCCTGCCAGTGCTCGTCGATCCGTTTACGGATCGCTTTTTCATCGCCCCAGGCGACCACCGTGTCGACCAAGCGGTCCGACCCGCCTCCGGCAAAATCCGGGTCCGAGAACCCCAGGCGCCGCCAGTTATTCACATAGTTTGGCAGGCCCATATAAATCTCCAGGAATTGACGGGCCAGGGCACGCGCCTGGCTCCCGTCAGTCTCCAGGATGGCCGCCTGCTCGACGCATAGAAGTTTGTTCGTTCCAAGAATTTCGCGGGCCTCACGGGTATGCTCCGGAGGAACGTTATACGGGTGGGCGCCGTCCGTCCGCTCGCGGGCAAGCTCCAGCATCTTGGGCCCGAGCGCGGCGAGGACCGTCTGCGGCGGTGACTGAGGCGCCACGGATTTGTAAGGCGCGGCGGCCATGCCCTCGAGATAGGCGCGCATCGTAGCGACCGGCTTGCCGTATTCATGCTGTCGCATGTCCTTCACCAGGGGGATGTGCGAGACGCCCAGCCCGAGCAGGAATCTGTCGCCGGACTGCTCGTTGAGCCCTTTTTGCGCCGCCGCCGCCGCAAACGAGTCCCGCGCATAGATGTTGGCAATTCCGCTCGCAACAATGAGACGAGTCGTGTTGGCCAGGAGCCATGCGGAGGCTGAAAATACCTCGCGGCCCACGGCCTCCGGGGTCCACAGTGCTCCATAGCCCCACGCTTCCACGCGTTTCGCGAAAATGGCGGCTTCCGCCGCCGAAAAGCCGTCAGTGGCGGCCCAGACGCCGAGGTTCGTCAGTCTCATGGGAGGCTCCAGGAAAGCGGGTGGGGTCCACAGATTATCGCAGTGACGCTTGAAGGAAGTTCGACGTCGCGCTTCTAATTGCGCCGCGAGCGCCCGGCTGCGGCTCAAGCCCCGGCCGAGTCAGGCTCAGTAAAGTACGCGCCGAGTGCTATCTTCGGCGATATCTATTTCGAGGTATGGGCTATGGACGTGGAAGCCAAAAGGCCACCCATGAGCGAGGTCTGGACACAATTGGAAGGGCGTGTCGTCAATGGAACCTTTCCATTGCACCGCTGCCTGGGCAGTTCGGATCATAGCGGCGTATTCCTCACCGAGTACGCTGCGCAAAATCTTCCGCGCGCGGCACTGAAGCTGGTCCCAGCCATCCCCACGTTGGCTGAATCGCAGCTGTCGCACTGGCATGCCGCTGCAGTCTTGCATCCCCACCTGATCCGCCTTTTCGAAGCTGGCCGTTGCCAGCTCGGTGGCCTGCACTACCTCTACGTGGTGATGGACTACGCCGAGCAGAATCTCCGCCAGTTGCTCCAGCACCGCCCGCTGAGCGAAGTCGAAGTGCGGGAAATGTTGCCGCTGACCTTGGATGCACTGGGGTTTTTACACTCCAAGGACCTGGTGCAGGGCCAGCTGAAGCCATCCAACATCCTGGTGATCGACAACCAACTCAAGCTGGCCAGCGACACCATCCGTCCGGCCGGCGAAGCGACTGCCAGCATCGGCTCGTTGTCCATGTATAACCCTCCGGAGGCCCGGGACGGTAGCTTCTCGACTTCAGGTGATATCTGGGCCCTGGGTGTCACCCTTTGCCAGGCACTGACTCAACGGCCCCCTTCCAGGTCCGGCGAGCGCGGCGAGATTGTAGTGTTGCCGACGGACTTTCCGGTGGCATTCATTGACATCGTGCGGCGCTGCCTGGCGCGCAACCCGGCGCAACGGCCCAGCGTCGCCGACCTCCACGGCTGGCTCAAGCCGGGAATCCCGGAGTCCGCCGTTGCGACTCCTCCACCTGCCGCTGTCGCGAAGCCTCCTGCCGCGAAAACTCCCACGCGCCTGGTGATCCGCGCGGTAGTGGATTCCGAGCCGCCGGCGGAAGCCACTCCCGAGCGGAAGTCCGCTGCTGTGCCGATCGCTGCCGTGGTCGCGATACTGGCGATCGTGGGACTCGGTGTCTATTGGTTCATGAGTCGCTCCAACTCGGACGCGTCAATCTCCGAGACGGCTTCTACCTCTCCTCCAACAGACACGTCCCCAACATCCGGCGCACAGGTGGCCGTCCCGCCGCCCGCGCCGTCCGCGCAGCTCCCGCCACCCACTGCCGCTGCTTCCAACGACCATTCGCCGCCGACCCCCACGGCGGCGACCCGTGCGCCGCAAACCCATTCCAGGCCCACCGACGCCGAGGTTGGCCTGCCATCCGCGGTGCTGCACGAAGAGATCCCCACGGTCCCACTAAGTGCCCGACAAACCATCCACGGACGAGTCAAAGTGACGGTGCGCGTAACCGTCGACAAGTCAGGCACCGTCATCAGTGACGTGCTGGAGAATCCCGGCCCCAGCAAGTATTTCGCACGCGTCGCCGGCCAAGCCGCGAGCAAATGGAAGTTCGTCCCCGCCCCCGACGGTCACGCCTCACGACAGTGGTTGGTGCGGTTCGAGTTCTCCCGTGACGGAACGAAGGCACACGCCACGACTCGGAACTGACATCCGACCGTCACGTTCTGAGCTCATAACGAAAAAGTGCATTAGATCGATTTCACATTCCGCGTAACAAACCAGTTGACACCCCGCGAGGGATCTCTATCCTTCGCGACGGGCCATCCGCCCCCAACGGCGGACGCTCATCTGTAAGGATGGGAGTACAAACTGATGACACGCGTTCCGATGCCGGGCACCCGTCCGGCCGATCCTCGATTCTCTTCGGGTCCGACGAAAAAGCGTCCAGGCTGGAGTCTGCAGGCACTCAACGGTGCTTTGCTAGGGCGCTCACACCGCTCGAAACCCGGAAAAGCCAAACTCAAAGAAGCCATCGATCTCACCCGCACCCTGTTAGGTGTGCCGGCTGATTTCAAGATCGCCATTGTTCCCGCGTCCGACACCGGCGCGGTGGAAATGGTGTTGTGGTCGGTACTGGGCGCGCGCCCGGTCGACGTCTTTGCCTGGGAAAGCTTCGGCGAAGAGTGGGTGACCGATGCGGCCGAGCAATTGAAGCTCGAAGATTGCCGTATTCATGTCGGCCGTCCCTACGGCACGCTGCCGGACCTGTCGCTGGCGCGCAAAAATGCCGACATCGTCTTCACACAGAACGGCACGACTTCCGGCGCGAAGATCCCCAATTTTGACTGGATTCCCGCGGACCGCGAAGGTCTTGCCATCAACGACGCCACCAGCGGTGCATTCGCGCAGCCGATCGAGTGGTCGAAGTGCGACGTCGTCACCTACTCATGGCAGAAGGTCCTGGGTGGCGAAGCGGCTCACGGCATGTTGATTCTCTCGCCCCGCGCGGTGGCGCGTCTGGAAAGCTACACGCCGCCGCGGCCGCTGCCGAAGATTTTCCGCATGACCAGGAAGGGCAAACTCGATCAGGAATTGTTCGAGGGTGCGACCATCAACACGCCGTCGCTACTGGCCACCGAGGACTACCTGGACGCCTTGAAATGGGCGCAGGGAATCGGTGGACTGCCAGCGCTCCAGGCCCGCGCCAATGCCAACGCCAAAGTCCTCGCGGACTGGGTCGCCCGGACGCCCTGGGTGGACTTCCTGGCGCCTGTGGTGGCGACTCGCAGCAACACCGGTGTTTGCTTGAAGGTCGTCGATGAGCGCGTGAGCTCGTTGCCCGAGGCCGGCCAGGCGGAATTTGCCAAGAATCTGGCCGCGATCCTGGAGAAGGAGGGGGTCGCGCTCGATGCGGCATCCTATCGGTCGGCACCGCCGGGGTTGCGCATCTGGTGTGGAGCTACCGTGGAGCAGAGCGACCTGCAAGCCCTGACACCGTGGCTCGAATGGGCCTTCGCCACCTGCGTGACACAGTTGCAGACAGCCGGATAAGGATGTCCTCATGCCTAAAATTCTCATTGCCGATGAGTTGAGCCCCAGGGCGCTCGATATCTTTCGCAGCCGTGGTCTCGAAGTTGACGTCAACGTCGGGCTGAAGAAGCCTGATCTGCTGAAAATCATCCCGGCCTACGATGGCCTGGCGGTACGCTCGGCCACCAAGGCCGACAAGGACGTCATCGCCGCTGCCCGCAATCTAAAGGTGATCGGTCGCGCCGGCATCGGTGTGGATAACATCGACATTCCGGCGGCCACCGCGCGCGGCATCGTGGTCATGAATACGCCGTTCGGCAACTCGATCACGACCGCCGAGCACGCTATCGCGCTGTTGTTTGCCGCCGCGCGCCAGATCGGCGCGGCCGATGTCTCCACCCAGGCCGGGAAATGGGAAAAGAACCGGTTCATGGGGGTGGAGTTATATGCCAAGACCCTGGGGTTGATCGGTTGCGGCAACATCGGGGCCCTGGTGGCCGAGCGCGCATTGGCGCTCAAAATGAAGGTCATCGCCTACGACCCGTTCCTGTCTGCCGAGCGTGCGGTGAGGCTCGGGGTCGAAAAAGTGGAACTCGACGATCTCCTTGCACGCTCTGATGTCATCTCGCTGCATACCCCGCTGACCGACAAGACGCGCAACATCCTCTCCGCTGAGGCGCTCGCGAAGACCAAGAAAGGCGTCATCATCGTCAACGCCGCGCGTGGCGGCCTCGTCGATGAGGCAGCATTACGCGCGGCCCTGGAAAATGGGCAGGTTGCCGCGGCGGGCTTCGATGTATTCATCACGGAGCCGGCGAAGGAAAATGTCCTGTTCGGCGCACCCAATTTCGTGGCCACTCCGCACCTCGGGGCCAGCACGAACGAGGCGCAGGAAAATGTGGCCCTTCAGGTTGCCGAACAGATGTCGGACTTCCTCTTGTCAGGCGCCGTGACCAACGCACTCAACATGGCGTCGATCACCGCCGAGGAAGCGCCTCGTCTGAAGCCGTTCAGTGCGCTCATCGAGAAACTGGGCTCTTTCGCCGGCCAGGTCGCCGACGACGGCCTCGAGGCGGTGGAGATCGAATATGAGGGTGACGTCGCACATCTGAACACGCGACCACTTACCGCGATCGCGCTGGCATCTCTGATGCGGCCGTTGATGCCTGACGTGAACATGGTGTCCGCCCCGGACGTGCTCAAGCAGAAGGGCACCCCGCTCACTGAGTCCAAGCGGGAAACATCCCCCATCTACGGGTCGCTGATCCGGATCAGGGTCCTCACCGGCGGCAGCTGGCGTACTCTGGCGGGTGTGGTGAACGCCGGCTCCGCGAAGATCGTGGAGGTGAAGGGAATGCCCCTGGAGGCGGACTTCCACCCGGTGATGCTCTTCATCAACAACCAGGACAAGCCAGGCTTCATCGGCGCACTCGGCACGATGTTGGGCGAGGCCAATATCAACATCGCGACGTTTCACCTGGGGCGACAGTCGGAAGGGCGGGATGCCATCGCTATCGTGGGTGTGGACCAGGTCGTTCCGGAAGGCGTCCAGCAAGCGTTGCGAGAGCTCTCACACGTGCGCTACGTGAAGGTGCTTCGCTTCTGACACGAGCCGTCGCGGCGCCCGGTCCCCGCCGCGACTCCGACCGGCGCGGCCCGACCTCTGCCACGACTCTGACCCGCCCCCAGCCGGCGCCCGACCTCTACCAGGGCGCCGACTTATAATCCTTTAAAAACTGCCCCCACACGTGTGTGCCGGTGAGTCGCCCGACAAAAATCGGGTCGACGATCCGCGCGGCCCCATCAATGATGTCCAGCGGTGGCGAGAACCCTTCCTCCGCCTTCCTGGCCGCGTGGACCGCCGGGTCCTCGTCCGTCACCCACCCCGTGTCCACGGCATTCATATGAATGCCGTCCTTCACGTAGTCGGGCGCGCTCGTTCGCGTCATCATATTGAGCGCCGCTTTGGCCATGTTCGTATGCGGGTGCTTGTCGGTTTTGGTCGCCCGATAAAACTGCCCCTCCATCGCGCTGACGTTGACGATGTGCTTGTGAGTCCCCACGGTGCCTACCATGAGCGGCTTCAGCCGAGCGTTCAGAATATACGGCGCAATCGCGTTCACGAGTTGCACCTCCAGAAGCTCCGGCGTCTCGACCTCATGCATGCGCAGCCGCCAGCTGTTGATCTCACGCAAATCGACCTGCTGCCGATCCTCGTCGTAACGATCAGTCGGGAATAACGCCTCACCGTCACGAAAATCCTCATCGAGATAGCGCCGCTGCGACAACTCAGCGCTGTGCAGAAGTCCCTCGCCGTGCCCCCCGGCTGTTGTAGTCACGAGCGCGCCAACGCCTTGCGTCTGCGCTCCCTCCATACTCCGCCGCAAGTCGTCGTGACTCGCAAGCGGCCCCCGCAGAGTCTGCGGAAGCGACGCAAGAGATTCCGACTCCCTGGCAAGGAGATGTTGAAAGAACCCGGCGGGTCGACGCACGGTCTGACAAGCGTTATTCAAAATGTAGTCGAGCCGCGGTAGCCTCTCGACCATAAACCTGGTGAACAACTC
>DATBCZ010000425.1:0-2521 GCA_036270175.1 Steroidobacteraceae bacterium
AAGAGATGCTCAACGCGCAGGGGGTAGCGTGCGTGGTCGGCCGTACGATGAGATGTTCGATGCCGAGGGGACCCCTCGTGCGCATTGCCACCACTATTGCGGATGGCTCAACGAGCAGCCGTCTGAGCGCCTGGCGCAGAAACGCGCTGAGGCGGACGCGCTCTTTCACCGCCTTGGTATCACGTTCGCTGTCTACGGCGAGAACGCGGGCACCGAGCGCCTGATCCCATTCGATGTCGTGCCCCGTATCCTACCGGCCCACGAATGGGCGCGACTGGAGGCGGGAATCAAGCAGCGTGTCCGAGCGCTCAACGCCTTCGTCGCGGACATCTACCACGACCAGGAGATTCTGAAAGCGGGGGTGGTCCCAGCCGAACAGATCCTGGGCAACGCGCAGTACCGGCCCGAGATGCAGGGCATCGACGTGCCCAATGGCATCTACGCGCACATCAGCGGCATCGATGTCGTTCGCGACGACGACGGCAGCTTCTGCGTGCTGGAGGACAATCTGCGCGTGCCCTCCGGCGTCTCTTACATGCTCGAAGACCGCAAGATGATGATGCGGCTCTTTCCCGAGCTCTTCGCCCGGCACGCGGTCCAGCCCGTTGAGCATTACCCGGACGTGTTGCTGGAGAACCTCAAGAGCGTCGCTCCCGAGGGCGTCACCGATCCGACAGTGGTTCTTCTTACTCCCGGCGCATACAACAGCGCCTACTTCGAGCATGCTTTCCTTGCTCAGCAGATGGGCATCGAATTGGTCGAAGGCCAGGATCTCTTCGTACGCGACGACATCCTCTACATGCGCACGACCAGGGGACCCAAGCGCGTCGACGTGGTTTACCGACGACTCGATGACGACTTTCTGGATCCGCAGGCCTTCCGGCCGGATTCAACACTCGGCGTGCCGGGACTGCTGCGTGCGTACCGGGCAGGCCACGTGAACATTGCCAACGCGATCGGTACAGGCGTCGCGGATGACAAGTCCATCTACCCTTACGTCCCGGACATGGTGCGGTTCTACCTGAGCGAAGAGCCGTTGGTGGCAAACGTAAGGACCTGGGTTTTGCGGCGACCGGAAGACCGGGCCTATGCCCTGGCCAATCTTCCCGATCTCGTCGTGAAGGAAGTCCACGGCGCCGGCGGCTACGGCATGCTCATTGGGCCCGCCTCGACGCGCGCTCAGATCGAGGATTTCCGGGGCCGCATCGAAGCGCATCCTGAGCGGTATATCGCGCAGCCGACGTTGGCTTTATCGACGTCGCCGACTTTCGTGGAGTCGGGACTCGCGCCTCGCCACATCGACCTGCGGCCGTTCGTGCTCTCCGGCCGCGAGATCACGGTAGTACCCGGAGGCCTCACCCGAGTCGCCTTGCGCGAAGGCTCGCTCGTGGTCAACTCATCGCAAGGCGGCGGCACCAAAGACACCTGGGTGCTCGGAGCCTGACATGCTGAGCCGAACCGCCGATCACCTCTACTGGATGTCGCGTTATATCGAGCGGGCCGAAAACATGGCGCGCATGATCGACGCGCATCACCGGCTGGCGCTGTTACCTCGAGCACCGGAAGCGGTGTTGCAGGGCTGGCAGGCAACACTGGTTTCCCTCGGCATGGACAGTCAGTACCGCGAGCGGAACGACGCGCTCACGCCCACTGCCGCCTTCGATTTTCTGGCGTTCGATCGTGAACACTCCGGGAGCATCCTGCGCTGTCTACGCGCTGCCCGCGAAAATGCCCGGGCGGTTCGCGGCACCATCACGTCCGACATGTGGGAAACACTCAACACGACCTACCTCGAATCCCACGCCTTCAACTCCAGCATGCCGGAGTCCGGGCGCGGCGATTTCATCGAGTGGGTGAAGTACCGCACTCACCTCACCCGAGGTGTCACCTCCGGCACGATGTTGCGCGACGAGGCGCTCTACTTCACACATATCGGCACCTTTATCGAACGCGCCGACAACACCACTCGCCTCCTCGAAGCGCGCTGGCGGGACCCGGGTGGACGCGGCGAGCGGTTGCTGGCGGAAGCCTCTGAGTGGGCCGTGTTGCTGCGGTCCATGTCAGCTTTCGAGATCTATCGGCGCGTTTGTCGCGACAGTGTCAATCCCATCCGCGTAACCGAGATGCTGCTGATGCGGGACGATCTCCCCCAGGGCGTGCACCGTTGCCTCGATGAGCTGCAGTTCAACCTTACGGCCGTCGCCAACGATCAGTCCCAGGAGACGCTGCGCCGGGTCGGAGAGCTGCACGCGCAGTTCCACTACGGCCGCTTCGAAGAGCTGTGCGCCGGCGGCATCCCCGGATTTCTCGACCGGTTCCAGGAGAAGCTGCGTGACGTGGGGGCCCGGATCTCGAATGACTTCCTGGCCAGCGGAAGCCCGTCCGACCAGTGGGGCAACCAGTCCCAATTGAGCTAAGATCCGCTGCCTCAAAGCGGAACCCTTTTTGCACTATGACCTACTGTGTGGGCATGCTGCTCGATACGGGGCTGGTCTTTCTGTCCGATTCGCGGACCAGCGCC
>DATBCZ010000426.1:0-2100 GCA_036270175.1 Steroidobacteraceae bacterium
ATTCGTCCTGCAAAGCTGCGACTGGTACGTGAACCCTGGGAATTATCCCTGGTGGGACAACCTGTATATCCGCTTGATGTTGCCGCTGTACTGCCGTCGGGCCAGTGGCGTGCTCGCCATCTCGCGCGCGACCTTGGATCAGTTCGTCAAATATACGAACATGAAACTGCCGCGCGCCGCGATCACGCATGCCGGCACCGCTCCAAACTTTACCGCCACCGCCGACCTGGAGGTACAGAACCGCTTCCGCGACGAGTATGGAATTCCCGAGCGCTTCATTCTCACCGTGGCGCGAGTGCTGCATACCGGACACCGGGGCTTGCCCGACTATCCGGGCGGGAATAACGAGCGGTTGCTACGGGCCTATCGACGCTACCGGCGAGAGTCACCCGATCCGTTGCCCTTGCTCGTGGCCGGGCGCGATGTGGAGCGATACCTGCGGGCGCGAGGTTTCACGCGTGCCGACCTCGAGGGTGTCAGGTTTCTCGGATTCGTACCGAATGATCGGTTACACGCAGCGTATCAACTCGCCGTCTGCTTCGTGCTCGCCACCCTGTACGAAAGCTTCGGGCTGCCGATTCTGGAGGCGCTCGCGACGGGCTGCCCGGCCATCGTCCCCGCGACAGGCGCCGGCCCCGAGGTGGCGGGAGCGGCGGCGCGCCTGATCGATCCCTATGACGAGAGTGATATTGCGCGGGCGTTGCTCGAAGTGACCGCCTCCGCGGCGCTCCGCGAGCACATGAGGCAGGAGGGAGTTGCACGTGCGCGCGACTTCACGTGGCAGCGGACGGCAGCCCGGGTTCTGGAGGTCTTCGATGAGATCTGTCCCCGTGCAGGCGCACCTGCTGCGATGTCCGCCGTGAAGCTCTGACGGGAGACAACAAACAACATGTGCGGCATTTGCGGATTCAACTGGGCGGACGAGCATCTGATCGAACAGATGAAGGGACTACTGGTGCATCGGGGTCCCGACGATCACGGCTCGTACGTGGCCGACGGCGTATCGCTCGGGCACCGGCGGCTGAGCATCGTCGACCTGAGCGAGGGCGGCCGGCAGCCGCTCTCGAATGAGGACGGCTCCATCTGGGTCACATTCAACGGCGAGATTTACAACCATGCGCAACTGCGTGCGCGCCTGGAGAGCAAGGGACACGTGTTTCGCGGCCGCAGCGATTCGGAGTCCATCGTGCACGCCTACGAGGAGTATGGGCTCGACTTTGTAAAGCATCTCACCGGCATGTTTGCCATCGGGCTGTGGGATGGGCAACGCCGGCGGCTGGTGTTGGCACGCGATCGGCTGGGACTGAAGCCGCTCTATTACACGGTCGAAGGTGCGCGGGTCCGCTTCGCGTCCGAGATCAAGGCGCTGCTCGCCGACCCCCTCGTGCCGCGCAAACTGAACCCTCAAGCGCTGTTCGACTTCATGGGGTACGAATTTACTCCAGCCCCGGACACCCTCTTCCAGGGAATACACAAACTGCTGCCCGGGTGTCTGCTCGTGGCCGAGGCCGGCAGCACACGGCTATCGCGTTATTGGACCCTGGAATTGCAGGACGTCGATCCCAGCAGCGCCGCCTTGCTCGAACTCCTCGAGCGCGCGTGCGCCGATCATATGATGAGCGACGTGCCCGTTGGTGCCTTCCTGTCGGGTGGGATCGACTCGAGCACCGTGGTCAGTTTTCTGCGCCAATCGAGCTCCGCCCCGCTGCAGACGTTCGCGCTCGGTTACCGGGAACAGTCCTTCAGCGAATTCGAGTACGCGCGCCAGGTGGCGCAGCACTTCGATACGAAGCATGCCGAGTTGTTGATCCGCCCCGTCGACGCCGCGGCGATCGAGCGCTCGGTCTGGCATCTGGACGAGCCCACCACCGACCCTTCCAACCTGCCATTCATGCTCATTTGCGAAGAGGCGCGGCGGTATGTGAAGGTCTGTCTGAGCGGCGACGGTGGCGATGAGCTTCTGATGGGCTACGACCGCTTCAAGGCGAGCAAGGCGGCCGCGGCATTGGAACTCGTGCCACTGCCTTTCCGCTCGCACCTCTATCGCGCCATCATCGACCTCCTGCCGGACGACAGCCACAAAAAGGGGCCGCGCAACCT
>DATBCZ010000427.1:0-7159 GCA_036270175.1 Steroidobacteraceae bacterium
GTGCTGTCGGCGGAAGCACAACTGCACTCCGCGAGCGCGGAGCTCGGTGTCGCGACCGCGAATCTTTTCCCTCAGATCACCCTGACGGCTACCGCAGGCGGTACCTCCACAATGTTCAGTCAGCTATTCGCCAGCGGCAATACGTTCTGGACCGTGGGCGGGAACCTGACACAGACTCTCTTTCAAGGTGGCACGCTGATCCATCAGAGGCGCGCCGCGGCGGCGGCCCTCGATGCGTCCGGCGCCCAATATCGAGCTGTGGTGCTGGCGGCATTTCAGAACGTCGCCGACTCCCTGACCGCCTTGCAGCTCGACGCCGACGCGGTGATCGCCAATCTGAAGGCCGAGCAGGCGGCCGCGGAGAGCCTGAAAGCGATTCGTCACAACGTGGAGCTGGGACTCGTGGGCTATCTGGCACTCCTCACCGCCCAGCAGTCGTACAGCCAGGCCGTGCTGAACCTGGCGCAGGCCCGCGCGAACCGTTACTCCGACACCGCCGCACTCCTGCAGGCCCTGGGCGGAGGCTGGTGGAACCGGGAGAGCAATAAAGGCACCGCGAAGCATTGACCATCGACCGCGGTCGTACTACTTTGAGCGCCGCTAGGGGAGCCCCGCCAGGGGGCTGAGAGGCCATCGAACGCGGTGATACCGCGGCATGGCGACCCTCTGAACCTGATCCAGTTCATGCTGGCGTAGGAAAGTAGTCTTACAGCGTTCACTGGATCTCCGTGGTTATCGCCCAAGGAGCATCATCATGAACGCCGTTCCGCTGCAGGTCGCCCAAGAGGCATTGCCCGCTTCCCGTAAGGTCTACAAAGCCGGGGAAATCCACAAAGGCCTGCGCGTGCCCATGCGCGAGATCACCCTTCACCCTTCCTCGGGTGAGGCGCCGGTGACCGTGTACGACTCCTCGGGACCCTTCACCGACCCGACCGTGAAGATCGATATCGAGCGCGGCATCGGCCGTATCCGGGAAGGGTGGGTGACTGCTCGCGGTGATGTCGAAATGTACGACGGCCGCCCTGTATTGCCGGTCGACAACGGCAACGTGATCGGCACGAAGGGCGCCGCACCTGAATTTCCGAATCTTCGCCGTCCCTACAGGGCTACGGGCGGGAAGGCCGTCACGCAGCTCGCCTATGCTCGCGCCGGCATCATTACCGCGGAAATGGAGTACATCGCGATCCGCGAGAATATCGGGCGCGCGCGCGCCAAGGAGCCCCTCAAGCAGGATGGCAACTCGTGGGGCGCCCACATTCCAGACTATGTCACGCCGGAGTTCGTGCGCGCGGAAGTCGCCGCCGGCCGCGCGATCATCCCGGCCAACATCAATCATCCGGAGTCGGAGCCGATGATCATCGGCCGCAACTTCCTGGTGAAGATCAACGCCAACATTGGCAACTCCGCTGTGACATCCTCCACCGCCGAGGAAGTGGACAAGATGGTCTGGTCAATCCGTTGGGGCGCGGACACCGTCATGGACCTTTCCACCGGACGTAACATCCACACGATCCGCGAGTGGATCATCCGCAACTCGCCGGTTCCGATCGGCACGGTGCCGATCTACCAGGCGCTGGAGAAAGTCGGCGGCGTCGCCGAAGACCTCACCTGGGAGATTTTCCGCGACACGCTCATCGAGCAGGCGGAGCAGGGCGTGGACTACTTCACCATTCACGCGGGCGTGCGTCTCGCCTACGTCCCGCTCACCGCGAACCGCGTTACCGGCATCGTCTCGCGTGGCGGTTCGATCATGGCTAAGTGGTGCCTCGCGCATCACAAAGAGAGCTTCCTCTACGAGCATTTCGAGGAGATCTGCCAGATCTGCCGCACCTATGACGTGAGTTTCTCACTTGGTGACGGCCTGCGTCCGGGCTCGATTGCGGATGCCAACGATGCCGCGCAGTTCGCCGAGCTCGAGACACTGGGCGAGCTGACACAGATCGCGTGGAAGCATGACTGCCAGGTCATGATCGAGGGACCGGGCCACGTGCCGATGCACAAGATCAAGGAGAACATGGACAAGCAACTCGCCCACTGTGGCGAGGCGCCGTTCTACACCCTGGGGCCGCTCACGACCGACATCGCCCCCGGCTATGACCATATCACTTCGGCGATCGGCGCCGCGATGATCGGCTGGTTCGGTACGGCCATGTTGTGTTACGTCACTCCGAAGGAACACCTGGGTCTGCCCGATCGCAATGATGTGAAGGTCGGCGTGATCACCTACAAGATCGCCGCCCATGCGGCTGACCTGGCGAAGGGTCATCCGGGCGCACGGGATCGCGACGACGCCGTATCACGGGCACGCTTCGATTTCCGCTGGGAAGATCAATTCAACCTCTCGCTCGATCCTGACACCGCGTGCGCGTTCCACGACCAGACCATGCCGAAGGAAGCGCACAAGGTGGCGCACTTCTGCTCGATGTGCGGTCCGAAGTTCTGCTCCATGCGCATTTCGCACGAGGTGCGGGCCGAGGCTACCAAGCAACAGGGTATGCGTGAGATGTCGGAGAAGTTCCGCGCGGTTGGCAGCGAAATCTACGTGCCGACCGCTGAGAACAGCTGAGTCATGCAGGTCACCGTCATGGGCGCCGGCGTCGCAGGGCTCGCCTGCGCCGTGGAGCTTGCCGAGCGCGGCGCCGATGTCGAGGTCATCGATCGGGGCGAGAAACTCGGTGCCTCGGGTTGTTCCTGGTACGCCGGCGGCATGCTGGCGCCCTGGTGCGAGCTCGAGAGTGCCGAGCCTCTGATCGCGAAGTTGGGTACCGAGAGCATCGCGTGGTGGCGGGAGAGGTTTCCGGGTACGGTCCTGAACGGGAGCCTGGTCGTCGCTCACGGCCGCGATGCGGGCGAGTTGGCAAACTTCAGTCGCCGCACGGAGAATTTTGACTGGCTCGACGGCGAGTCAGTCGGCTCGGTGGAGCCGGATTTGCGCGGTCGCTTCAACAAGGCGCTGTTTTTCAAGGACGAGGGGCATCTCGATCCACGCGCCGCGTTGGCTTTCCTGGTGCAGCGGCTGGAGCAGTTGCGAGTGCCGATCCGGTTTGGCGTCACTGTGGCGGTGGCGCCTGCTTGCTGGGGGGCACCCGCCAGCGCGCGCCAGGTCGTGGATTGCACCGGCCTGGCAGCTCGTGATGTGCTCACCGATCTGCGTGGCGTAAAAGGGGAAATGTTGATGCTTCGGTTGCGCGACATTGCGCTGTCGCGCCCGGTGCGGGTGTTGCATCCGCGTATGCCGCTCTACATCGTGCCGCGTGGAGATGGTCTATTCATGGTGGGCGCGACGATGATCGAGAGTGATCAGCCGACGCGCATCAGCGCACGCTCCATGCTCGAGCTGTTGAGTGCGGCTTATGCGCTTCATCCCGCGTTCGGCGAAGCTGAGATCGTTGAGATCGGGACGGGCGTGCGGCCGGCTTTCCCCGACAATCTGCCGCGGATCCGCTGGTACGGGGAAACACTCTATGTAAATGGCTTGTTCCGGCACGGCTTCCTGCTGGCGCCGGCACTGGCGCGCCGTGTGGCCGGCATTCTGTTGGAGGAGCGCAATTTTCCAGAGGTGCAGGATGAAGATCCTGGTGAACGGCGCCTGGCGTGATACCAGCGCCGTCGATCTGGCGGCGGCGTTACACGAAATGGGCTACGGCGAGGCCGTGGTGGCTACGGCTCTGAATGGTGAGTTCGTTCCGGCAGGCTCGCGTCCGGCAGCCCGCCTTGCCGACGGTGATCGCATCGAAGTTCTGGCTCCGATGCAGGGGGGCTGATGTTGCAGGTTTACGGTATCGAACTGCGCTCGCGGCTCTTCCTGGGAACCTCGCGCTATCCGTCACCGGCCGTGTTGTCTGAAGCGGTTAAAGCTTCACGGGCGCAGGTGGTGACCGTTTCGCTGCGTCGGGAATCGAGCGGTGAGCGTGCGGGCCAGGGTTTCTGGTCGATCATTCGTGAGCTGGGGGTGCGGGTGCTGCCCAACACCGCCGGCTGTCATTCCGTGAAGGAAGCGGTGACGACCGCCCAGATGGCGCGTGAGGTGTTTGGTACGTCGTGGATCAAGCTCGAGGTCATCGGCGAGGACGACACGTTACAGCCCGATGTGTTTGGGCTGGTCGAAGCGGCACGGATTCTGGCGGCTGACGGGTTCGAGGTTTTTCCTTACACCACTGAGGATCTCGTCGTGGCCGACAAGCTGCTCGCGGCCGGGTGTCGGGTGTTGATGCCCTGGGGTGCGCCGATCGGATCGGGGCGCGGGCTCAACAATCTGTTTGGGTTGAAGGCGCTGCGGGCGCATTTTCCCGAGGTGCCGCTCGTTATCGATGCGGGGATCGGGGTGCCGTCGCATGCCGCGCAGGCTATGGAGCTTGGGTTCGACGCGGTGCTTATCAACACCGCCGTTGCGCAGGCTGCCGATCCGGTGCGGATGGCGGCGGCGTTTGCGCAGGCTGTGGAGGCGGGGTGGGATGCGCGGTTGGCCGGGCCGATGGAGCCGCGGGATCTGGCCGCGCCGTCGACGCCGGTTATTGGGACGGCGTTTCTCAAGTGAGCGGCGTTGCCGAAATGAAGAGACTTCCGCGATGATCAAACTGCCGCGCGTTTATCCGATTGTCGACAGCGCCACCTGGGTGCGCCGGCTGTTGGCGGTGGGCGTGCGGCTCGTGCAGTTGCGCATCAAGGACCGGTCGGAGGCAGAGCTTCGCGGGGAGATCCGCGAGGCGAAAGGGCTCTGCGCCCGGGCCGGGGCGCAGTTGATCGTGAACGACTACTGGGCGCTTGCCGTGGCGGAAGGGTGCGATTACGTGCACCTCGGACAGGGTGACCTAGACACGGCGGACGTACCGGCCTTACGTCGTGAGGGTGTCCGGATTGGCATCAGTACGCACAGTCACGAGGAGCTCGAGCGAGCGCTCGCATTCTCCCCGGACTATGTCGCGCTCGGGCCGGTTTACCCGACGATTCTCAAGGTGATGCCTTGGGCGCCCCAGGGGTTGGAGCGCATCACGGAGTGGAAACGACGCGTGGGAGAGATTCCGCTCGTGGCGATCGGCGGGCTCACTGTGGAACGACTCCCGGGGGTGTTTGGCGCGGGGGCGGATGTTGCGGCTGTTGTGAATGACATTGTCAGCAACAAGGATCCGGAGGCGCGGGCGCGGGAGTGGTTGGCTACGGCGGGTGGGCTGGCATGAGCGGCGGGGACAGCATGCGCGGCCGGGCGTGGTCGGCGAGGGGCCGCAGTGCAGCCGGTGTGAGGACCCGAGGGTGGCCGGCGATTAGCCTGGGTACAGCCGGTGTGCGCGGCCGGGTATGGGCGGCGGTTGGTCGGGAGCCGCCGTTATGAGCGGCCCAACAACTGATCGCTACTCGCGCCAGGCGATCTTGCCCGAGGTGGGGTCGGCCGGGCAGGCGCGATTGCGGGGCGCCAGTGTGCTGGTCATCGGCGCCGGTGGCCTCGGATCGGCGGTGTTGCAATATCTCTGCGCGGCCGGCGTCGGACACCTTGCCATCGTCGACCACGATCGCGTCGAGGAGTCCAATCTCCACCGCCAACCCATTTATCGCATGAGCGATGTTGGAGCCCTCAAGGCACAGGCGGCGCGCGAGGCCTTACTAGGCGCTAATCCCGAGGTGCGGATCGAGGCGATCTGCGAACGACTGACCCCGGCTAATGTGCAGCGCTTGGTCGGTGGAGTCGATGTCGTAGTCGACGCGGCGGATAGTTTCGCGGTCACCTATGTGGTAAGCGACGAGTGCCAGCGTGTTAAGAAGGCGCTGATCAGCGCCTCGGTGTTGGGGCTGTCGGGATACGTTGGAGCTTTTTGCGGGGGCGCGCCCAGCTATCGGGCTGTGTTTCCGGAGATGCCACGGCAGGCGGGGTCGTGCGCTACGGCCGGAGTGCTGGGCTCCGCTGTAGGCGTCATGGGGACGCTGCAGGCGCATATGGTTCTGTCGCTGTTGCTCGATCTCCAGCCCGCCGTCCTGGGCCAACTGGTCACGGTTGATTTCAAGACGCTACGGTTTGGCGGGTTTTCGTTCTCAGGGGCGGGCGAACCGGGCGGTGCGGCGGCGATTCCGTTCATCGCGGCGGATCAAGTCGAGAGTGCGGATCTGGTGATCGATCTGCGGACTTTGGCCGAAGCGCCTGTGTCGCCTATCGCGGCGGCGTTACGCATTGAGGTCGATGCGGTCGAGGGGAGCGCGGGCGAGCGACTGCCAAGTGCCCCGCGGGTGGTGCTTTGTTGCCGGACGGGTGTTCGTGCGTGGCGTGCGGCCCGTGCACTACAACGGCGGGGCCACACGAACGTGGCGCTCATCGCGTTTGGGGAGTGAGGGTAGGCGGTGGCGCGACCTGCCGTCCTGGTGATCGCGGCTACCGATTCGAGCGGTGGCGCCGGGCTTACGCGCGATGTCAGGGTCCTAAGCGATTTCTCAGTCGACGCACTCTGCGTCGTCACGGCGGTAACGGCACAGTCCGATAAGAAGGTCACCGCGGTTCATCACGTTCCACCTGATGTCATTCGGGCACAGATCGCAGCGGCGTTAGCGACGCGTCAGGTTGGCGCGATCAAGATAGGGATGTTGGGCAACCGGGCGACTGTCGAGGCGGTTATTGAAGGGTTGAGGGCGGGCAGTGCGGCGCCCGGTGTGATTCCGATCGTGGTGGATCCGGTGTTGGTGTCAACGTCGGGCGGTGTTTTGCTGGATGCGGGCGGGCGGGCGGCGCTGACTGAGCGATTGTTTCCTTTGGCAACGCTCGTCACACCTAATGTGCCCGAGGCCGCGGCTTTGCTGGAGGACGCGCTCGCTACGGACGAGGCCGGGTTGGTGCGGCAGGGGCTGAAGCTGCTCGGATTCGGGAGTCGGGCGATTTTACTCAAGGGCGGCCACACCGAGGGTGAGGACGCCGTAGATCTCTTGATCGCGGGCGGGCGGGCCGTTGAGCGAATTGCATCGCAGCGCGTAGGGGCCACCAGCCGCGGCACAGGGTGCGCATTGGCCTCGGCGATCGCCGCCGGACTGGCGGCCGGAAAACCGCTCGACGGAGCCTGTCGCGCCGCCAAAGACTACGTGCTGGGGATGCTGACGCCCGTCAGCTAGTACCTAGACACTTTAATTTCGCAACATGGCGGACTGGCCGATACGCGCAAGGCCGGCAATGCGTTCACGATGA
>DATBCZ010000428.1:0-4521 GCA_036270175.1 Steroidobacteraceae bacterium
CGCCCTGAAGGCGTTCGCCGCAATCGTCGGGCCAGAGTGGGTGTTGGTGTCGGAGGAGGATCGCCACAGCTACCTGGACGCCTTCGCCCCCGGAAATCCGGACGAGCACGCTTCATCCGCCGCAGTGGCGCCGAGGTCCGCGGAGGAGGTGCAGGCGATCGTCAAGGCGGCGAACCGCTTCCGGATTCCGCTGTGGCCTGTCTCTACCGGGAGGAACCTGGCGTACGGGGGTTCAGCGCCGGTGTTACGCGGCAGTGTCGTGCTCGATCTGAAGCGTATGAACCGGGTTCTCGAGATTGACGAAGAGCTTGGCTACGCCTTGGTGGAACCTGGCGTCAGCTTCTTCGACCTGTTCGAGGCGCTGCAGGCGGCCGGCGGCAAGCTGTGGATCTCAACTCCCGCGCCCGGATGGGGCAGTGTCATCGGCAATGCGCTCGAGCACGGCCTGGGTTACACGCCCTACGGCGTGCATACGGACACGATCTGCGGGATGGAGGTCGTTCTGCCCACGGGCGAGTTGGTTCGTACCGGCATGGGCGCGGTCAAGGACAGCCGCGAGTGGCAGATTTTCAAGTACGGCTACGGCCCTGTCTGGGATGGCCTGTTCACGCAATCCAACTTCGGCGTCGTCACCAAGATGGGCGTCTGGCTCATGCCCCAGCCGGAAGCGGTCGCCAATGTCGCCATCAGTCTGCCGGATGCCGGTGACCTGCCCGTAATGGTGGATACGTTGCGGCCATTGCGGCTCAACGACACGATCAACGCGACTTACACCATCACGAATCCGTTCCGCTCCATTGTCGATGGGTTTTCGGCGCAGGGTAAGAGCCGCGCCGACATATATAAGGGTACGGGTAGCATCCCGTTTGACGTCGTGGCCAAGGAGTTGGCGGCGGAGGGGAGGGGGCTGTGGAACGCCACATTCAATCTGTTCGACCGTGACAAAGGCCTGGACCTGCGGATCGCCGCCATTCAGGACGCCTTCGCGCACGTGCCCGGCGCGAAAGTGCAAACGCGACGTTGGCAACGGGGACAACCCTTCGAGCAGTGGATGCGCGTGCAGCCCGGCTTGTTCGCGCTCGGTATCGTGGATTGGTACGGCGGGCCCGGTGGGCACATGAATTATGCCCCGGTGGTGGCGCCGATCGGCAAGCGCGTGGGTGAGCTCTACGAGGCAATCTACAAGCGCTTCGTCGAATACGGGATCGACTTTTACGCCGGGATGTTGAATGTGGGGCCGCGTGCCTTGTTGGTGAACGCGGTGATGTTCTTCAACAGGGATGACGCGGACCTGATCCGGCGGGGTCGGGAACTCTATCGGGTGCTCGCGAAGGACGGGATCGCGTCCGGTTTCGGTGACTACCGCGCACATATCTCCTTCATGGACGAGGCCGCCGACATGTATACATTCAATGGGCATGCGCTTCGAACCCTCAACGAGCGTGTCAAGGATGCTCTCGATCCCCAAGGGATTCTCGCGCCCGGAAAGCAAGGCATCTGGCCGCGTGCTCTACGCGGGAATAGGGGCAAGTCATGAGGGTGTTGGGCCCGCTCGTCATGTCGGGACTGCTTTTGGCGTGCGGCGTCGCTGTAGCGGACGAAGCGTCTCTTTCCGCAAAGGAACTGCAAGGCAAGCATGCCTACGATCATATCTGCGTTTACTGTCACGGCCCCGGGGTGTGGGGAACCAATCGCCTCGCCAAGCGCCTGGACAAGGAGCGCGCACTGCTGGAGAACCGGACGGACCTCCCGGCGCCGGCCATCCGCGCGATCGTTCGCTCGGGAGTCGGAAGCATGCCGCCAATGCGGCGCACGGAGCTTTCTGACTCGGACCTCGAGGCGATCGCGGCTTATCTGACGCGACACGGGCGCTAGGGGAGGTCGAGGATGTTGACTAAACGTGAGTTCGTGAAGCAAGCGGCGGCTGTCGTGACTGTTGCGATCGCAGTGCCTGCTGTGTCCGCCGAGGCCGCTGTGTCCCTCGTCGCCCAGGCCCCTTTTGACGTGGTCGTCTACAACGACTGGCATCCACGGGCGCAGGCATTTTCAGCGGACCTCTCGGCGCGGGGCGTGCCTACGTTTGCTGTAAAGGGCGATGCCGGCAAGCTTTGGTATGACACGCTGCGCGGCCTCGTTGGCAAGCGGTCCTGCCGGATCGCGGGGATGACGACCCATACCGACCTGTTGATTCTGGAAACACTGGCGCGCGACCAGGGCCTCAGGGTCCGCCGTCGTAGCACTCTCAACGGCAGCCGACTCGTATCGTGGGTATTGATATGACAGCACCTTTTCCCCAGGCGATGGACTTCATCGGTCACAACGCTCCCTCGCGAGTGGAAGCCGAGATTTATGACCTCGTGATCGAAGGCACCCTGCCCGAGGACATCCAGGGTAGCTATTACCAGACCGTGCCGGACCCGCAGTTCCCGCCGAAGCTCGGCTGGGACACGTTTCTGAGCGGTGACGGCATGGTGCGGATGTTCCGCTTCCAGGCTGGACACGTGGATTTCAAACAGCGCTACGTGCGAACGGAGCGTTGGCAGCTCGAGCGCCAGGCGCGTCGCGCCCTGTACGGTGCCTACAGAAATCCGTTCACCGATGATCCCAGCGTGCAGGGCAAGGGGCGCGGGGTCGCGAATACCACACCCGTCTTTCACGGGGGGCGCCTGTTCGCGTTGAAGGAAGACAGCCGTCCCTGGGAGGTCGATCCCGGCACGCTCGAGACGATCGGTGAATGGAGTTACGAGGGCAGGCTGCGTAGCCAGACCGTCACGGCGCACCCGCGTCTGGACCCCGAGACGGGCGAGCTGCATTTCTTTGGATACGAGGCGAGCGGCCTTGCGACTCGCGATGTCGCCTATTGTGTGGCGGACAAAAACGGCGAGTTGGTCCGGGAGGACTGGTTCGAGGTGCCGTACTGCGCTCTCATGCACGACTTCGTCGTCACCCAAGAGCACGTCATCTTCCCGGTTTTTCCGATCGTCGCCGACCTCGAGCGCATGCGCGCGGGAGGAGCGCACTGGGCCTGGGACGGCAGCAAGGAGAGTTTCTTCGGCATTATGCCGCGGCGCGGCCGGGTCGATCAGATCCGTTGGTTCCGGACCCGGGCTTGCTCGGTATTTCATTTCATCAATGGGTACACGGAAGGCAACAAGGTTCACGTCGACGCCTGCGTGAGCGATGTGCCCGCGTTCGCTTTCATCCGCGAAGCCGGTGGCCTCCACATGCCGCCCCAGGACCTGCGCGGCAACCTCCTGCGGTGGACTTTCGATCTGTCGAAGCCGGGCGACCGACCCGAAGAGCAGATTCTCGCGCCGTCGGGAGACTTCCCGCGTATTGCCGACAAGGACATGATGACCGACTACAGCATCGCCTACTACGGGCGCGTCAACACGAGCTTCGGGCCGCCGATCCTGTCCGGTCCCGTCGGGGCCGGTTTCAACATGCTGACGCGGCTCGATGTGAAGAGCGGAAAGTTGACGGACCTGTTCATTGGAGCCGCCTGCACGGTCCAGGAGCACTGTCACATTCCATCCAGCAAGCCAGGTCACGAGGGCTACCTCCTGTACATCGTCGACCGGCACGATGAGAACCAGGCCGAGGTTCATATCACCCCGGCCGGGAATCTCGATAAGGGGCCCGTGGCCCGTATCCGGGTGCCTCTGCGGCTTCGGTCGGGCGTGCATGGCAACTGGGTGCCGACGAGGAATGGCACATGAGTACCGTCGTTACAGGGGCATCGGGCGCGTTCGGAAGAATGGTCACGGAGTTGTTGCTCCAGAACACGCCGCCGTCCGAACTGATTCTCGTCACTCGTAAGCCTGAGGCCCTCGCGCACCTGGCGGCTCGTGGCGCGCAGGTTCGCTATGGTGACTTCGACGATGGGGATTCGCTGGCTGCGGCATTCGCGGGCGGCGAACGCATGCTTCTCATCAGCACGCTCGACGTGGGCGAGCGCCGCCGCCGTCAACATACTGCCGCTGTCAACGCGGCGGTGGCGGCCGGCGTACAGCACATTGCATACACCTCCAGTGTGGGAATCCACCCGCGCAGTCCCGCCTTCGTGGTGGCCGATCATCTGCATACCGAGGAACTTCTCAGGCGTTGTGGAGTGGCATTTACCATCCTGCGGGATAGTCAGTATGCGGAGGTCGTGGCGACCATGATCGCGCCGCAGGCGCTGGCTTCGGGTAAGTGGGTCACCAGTGCCGGAGAAGGCTGCATGGCCTTCGTCTCCAAGAAAGACTGTGTCGCCGTCGCGGCCGCCGTACTGAGCACCGCAGGTCATGAGGGCGCGGTGTACGAGATAACCGGTCCCGAGTTGCTTTCCTTCCGGGATGCCGCGGCGCTGGCCGCCGAGATCAGCGGCCGGCCGATCGAATATGTCGTCGTCAGCCATGAAGAGAAGCAGGCCACCTTCGACGCAGCAGGGATTCCCCGGCGTTACGTGGAGGGCGTCCTCCATGAGCACAGCGGCCCGTGGGCGAGCGATGAAATGATGTCTTACGAGCGCGCCCTGGG
>DATBCZ010000429.1:0-4646 GCA_036270175.1 Steroidobacteraceae bacterium
TCCAGTCGTTCGATCGCGAGCGGTTCGAGCTGGTGGTGTTCTCGCTATCGGATCGCGCCGATGCGGAGACTTCCTGGGCGCACGGAAAGTCGGATGTGTTTGTCAGCGGTCCGAAGGCCCTCGCGCAGTGGGTGGAGGCGATGCGCGAGCAGAGCTGCGAGATCCTGCTCTATCCCGGAGTGGGGTTGGATCCCCTGACACTGCAGCTGGCGAGCCTGCGCCTCGCGCCCCACCAACTCGCTGCGTGGGGCCATCCGGAGACCACCGGGTTGCCCACGATGGACCACTATCTATCGGCGCAATGCTTCGAGCCGCCGGAGGCGCAGGACTACTATTCCGAAAAACTCGTGCCGTTGGCGAATCTGGGCTGCTACTACGAGCCGTACGCATTGTCACCGGCCGCGGTCGATCTGCGTCGCTGGGGAATCGATAGCAGGCGCACGCTGTTTGTGTGTGCCGGAATGCCGTTCAAGTACGCGCCGCGGCACGATCACGTGTTTCCGGAAATCGCCCGTCGCGTGGGTCACTGCCAGTTCGTTTTTTTTACGGCGCCCATGCCGCGGTTGACCGACAATTTGCAGGAGCGTCTCCGGGCTGCGTTTCGCGATCGCGACCTGGAGCCTGCGGATTATCTCGTGTTCGTACCCTGGCAGCAGCCGGCGGAGTTTTTTGGCCTGATGCGCCAGGCGAGTGTTTTCCTCGACACCCTGGGCTTTTCCGGTTTCAACACCGTAATGCAGGCGATCGAGTGCGATCTGCCCGTGGTCACCTTTGAGGGACGCTTCATGCGCGGTCGACTCGGCAGCGGGATCATGCGGCGCGCGGAGTTGACCGACCTGGTCGCCAACACCAGCGAGGAATATGTCGCACTCGCCGTGCGGCTGGCGACGGATGAAGATTTCAGACAGGACGTGCGTCGGCGGATGGAGTCCGGGAAGGGACGCTTATTCCGGGACGGCTCCGCCATCGACAGCTTCGCCGAATTTCTCACCGGGCTAAACTCGCGGCCCACTCCCTCGTCAGGCAGCACGCCGCCGTGATCTCCGATCAGTCCAAGTGCATTTTCGTGGAAGTTCCCAAGACCGGGTCGACCAGTATTCGCTCGATCGTCGGTGAGCCTCCGAAGCCCCATTTGAACATCTGGCAGATCGCGAGCCTGGTTCCAGCCGAGAAATTCGCCAGCTATTTTAAATTCGGCTTCGTCAGAAACCCGTGGGACCGGGCCGTTTCGCTCTACGAGCGCAGGGAGGGGCTGCGACTGAAATCCCGGATGAGTTTCGAGGACTTCGTGGACTGGATGAAGTTCGCCAGCAGCACCTGCATGCATCCGGTCCCCCACCGCTATCAGCTCGATTGGTTCGTCTCACCGCACGGTGATGTGTTGGCCGATTTCATCGGCCGGTACGAAAACATCGCGGCCGATTGGGAACAGATCGCCGCGCGCCTCGGGATCAGCCAGAAACTGCCGCGACTGAACGTCAATCCGGAGCGGCAACGCGACTACGCGAGCTACTACTCGCCCCGGACGCGGCAACTCATCGCCGATCGGTTTGCCGTCGACGTCGAGTATTTCGGCTATCGCTTCGGCGAATGAGTCGCCCCACGCCGCTGAAATCCCATGACCAGTCATAGCGACTCTCTTCAACGGGCTGCAGCGGCGCTCCAGGGCGGCGACCCGGAACTCGCACGACGCACTTGCGAGGCTTTGCTCAACAAGAACCCGCGCGATGTCGCTGTGATCCATCTGCGCGGCCGCTGCTTGGCCGCGATGGGATCGATGGCCGGCGCGGTCGAGGACTTCCGCCGCGCGCTGACCATTGCACCGAATCATTTCCAGACGCTCGCCGACCTCGGCATCGCATTGGCCGCACTCGGCCGGCACGAGGAGGCGGCCGACCGACTGGCCACCGCCCTGGCCCAGGACGACCGACCGGCCGAGCTGCACTTCGCCCTGGGGCAGAGCCGGCTCGAATGCGGGGATTTGCGCGCGGCGGCGCAGAGTTTGACGGCCGCTATCGCCCGCCGGCCGCAATTCGCCGATGCCTACATCAGTCTCGGTGTGGTTTTCGACCGGGCGGGTGACTCCGCCAATGCCATGAGGTGTTTCGAGCAGGCGCGCTCGATCGAGCCGAAGCTCTCCAGGGCGCATCGCAACCTCGCGGATATGCTCCGGCGCGGCGGACGTCCTGAAGATGCCGTGCGGGTGTTGCAGCAGGCTGCCGCCGCGCGACCTGACGATCCCGAACTGCTGTGCGAGTTGAGCGAGTCATTTTGCGATGTCGGCCGATGGGAAGATGGGCTTGCAGCGGCGCGGGCCGCCATTTCGCAGGAGGCTCGCAACGCACGTGCGCACGCAGCCGCTGGCATGGCACTCCTCGGCGCGGACCAGTGCGCTGCGGCGGCCGAGCTCCTCGAACGGGCACTGAGCTTGGACCCCGGACTCGCGTACGCTGCAGTCAACTGGGGCGAGGCCTTGTTGCGCGTTCGACGTCCGGAGGAAGCGGCGGATGCCTATCGCAAGGCGCTGAGCATTGCCGGCGCAATGGTGGAAGCTCACATCGGGCTCAGTCGGGCTCTCACGCTGTTGGGCGACTTGCCCACCGCAACCCGTTGCTTGCAAAACGCGCACGCCGCACGCCCGGCGGATGCGGCGATCGCGATCATGGTGGCTTCGCGACTCGAGAATATTGGCTCTCTCGATGCGGCCCTGTTGGTTCACGAGGACTCCACCGAGCGCTCACCGAGCGACGCCAGCGTGCATCACGCATTCGCCGGATTCCTCCACCGGCGCGGACGGCTCGAGGAGGCGTTGGCAAGCTACGAGCGCGCCCTGGGCATCGCGCCGGATCACCCGCAAACGATTGTCGATCAAGCGTACGCGCTCGAATCACTCGGCCGCCTCGCAGACGCCGCGGCCGCCTTCGAGCGCGTGCTGACGCTAAAACCCGATTCCACCCAAGCGCTCGCTGGCGCGGTGAGTTGCGCGTTCCGCCGCTGCGAGTGGGAGCGAGTCGAATCGGCGTGGGCCGCGCTCGAAGCACTTCCGGACGGCCTCGATGCCCTGCATCCCTTCCTCCTTTTGGCGGCCGGAACGACTCCCGCGAAGCAACTCCGCGTGCTCGAGCGTCGCGCGCGGCAGATCGAGCAACCGGTTGCAGCCCGCCTCGGGGGGGCGATACGACACTCACACTCACGGCTGCGCGTGGCGTACCTATCGCCGGATTTTCGCGAGCACGCCGTGGCTCACGCAATTGTCTCAGTCATCGAGAATCACGATCGCAGCCGCGTGCAACCGATAGGTGTCTCCCTCATGCCCGCGGACCGGAGTGTTGTCGGGGCGCGGTTGCGGTCGGCCTTCGAGGTCGTACTCGACGCTGCGGCCATGTCGGACCGCGAAGTCGTCGAGCGATTGCGTGAGCTGGAAATAGACATCGCCATTGACCTCGCCGGTTTCACGACAGGCGCCAGAACGGGAATCCTTGCCGCGCGCTGCGCACCCGTACAGGTAAACTTCCTCGGCTTTCCAAGCACGATGGGCACGCCGTTCATGGACTACATCATCGCGGATGAAGTCGTGCTGCCCGTGACCGACGAGGCCGCCTACTCGGAGCGGGTGCTACGACTACCCCACTGCTATCTCCCGTTGGACACTACCAGGGTCATACCGGATGCAGTCCCGGATCGTGCGTCGGTCGGGCTGCCCACGCACGGAACTGTGTTCTGCGGATTCAACAACAGCTACAAGATCACGCGCGAGATGTTTCGAGTGTGGCTGGGCCTGCTGCGGGAAGTTCCCGGCAGCGTACTGTGGTTGCGGAGCATGAGCGCGGACGCCACGGAGAACCTGAGGCGTGCGGCTGACGAGTGGGGTGTGGCTCGCTCGAGACTCATTTTCGCGGCCTATTCGGAGCGCATGGATGAGTACCTCGCGCGACTTCGGCTCGCGGACCTGTTTCTGGACACTCTGCCATACAACGCCCACACAACGGCTGCCGATGCGTTGTGGGCAGGAGTACCTGTCGTGAGTTGCCGCGGTGACTCGTTTGCCGGCCGCGTCGGCGCCAGCCTTCTCACCGCGGCAGGACTGCCGGATCTCGTCTGTGGCACCCTCGACGAATACCGGTCGAAGGCCCTGCGGCTCGCCACGCGGCCCGGCGAGCTCCAGGCCGTCCGGCATCGGGTGCAGTCGGCCCGATCGGCGCCGCTTTTCGATATCCCGTCGTTCACCCGCAATCTGGAAGCCCTGTATGCCGGGATCGGCCTTTCAGTGTTCCTCGGCCCGCTCAGCCGGTGGAATAGCCGAGCTGCGCCAGCAACGGGCGAAACGCGCTCCGCAAACGACTCCGCTGCTCGGGGCTGAGGCGCATGGCCCCATCGCCCACGGCGCCATTTCGCATGAACCGCAGTCCCGAATCGATGGATTGTTGCAGATAGGGCTTGTAGAAGATTCCCGGCCGCTTGTTCTGGATATCGGCCTCTTCAATAGCCCGCATCCGTTGAAACGTGGAGTTCGACACCGCCTCTGCAACGTCGGCAGTCGAGCTGTTTGGGCGGATCAAACGTGCGAGCGCGAGGCAGCCCGCGGTCGGATCCGCCGCGAGGTCCTCGTATTTCAGCAGCAGCACCGGAAATGAGGGACGCGGCTC
>DATBCZ010000430.1:0-1512 GCA_036270175.1 Steroidobacteraceae bacterium
GCTAGGAGCCCTTCACAAACTCTCGCCACCGATGGCAGGCCACCCAGTGGCTTCCGGCCGCCTCCTCCCAGCTCGGGACCCGCTCCCGGCAGACTTCCGTCGCGTGCGGGCAGCGGGTGCGATAGACGCAGCCGCTGGGCGGATCCAGCGGCGACGGGGGTTCGCCGCCGAGCACCCGCGCGAGGCGGCCCGGTTGTACGTCCGGGTCGGGGATGGGCACGGCCTCGAGAAGGTCGCGTGTATAGGGGTGTAGCGCACCGGTGTAGAGCCGCTCGGACGAGGCGACCTCCATCATCCGCCCCAGATAGAGCACCAGAACTCGGTCGCAGAGACGTCGTACAACCGAGAGGTTGTGGCTCACAAAGAGAATGCACATGCCGTACTCACGCTTGAGGTCGGCAAGCAGGTTCACGATCTGTTCCTGGATTGACACGTCGAGGGCGCTGACGGGCTCGTCGCACACGAGGAGTCGGGGCCTGAGGATCATCGCGCGGGCAATGCCGATGCGTTGACACTGGCCACCGCTGAATTCGTGTGGATAGCGATTTACGAGTTCAGGAGCAATACCCACTCGGACGAGCATGTCGGCGATGGCACGCGCCCTCTCGTTGGCGTTGAGTTCCGGGCGGTGCACACGCAGAGGCTCCTCGACGATCTCACCAACCGTCATGCGAGGGTCGAGACTTGCGAGCGGGTCTTGGAAGACGATCTGCAGTTCGCGACGCAGGGGCTTCAGCTCGCTAGCTGAAAGACCCTCAAGCGAACGGCCCATCCAGACGACCTGGCCGGACGTCGGACGCATGAGGAGTAACGCGGCGCGCGCAAGCGTCGATTTGCCGCAGCCCGACTCGCCGACAACACCCAGTGCTTCACCGGCGCGGAGTTCAAAACTGACGTCATCGACAGCCCGAAGCATCGCCGGCCGCGCAAACCAGCCCCGAGGGACAGGAAACTGCACGCTTAGCCGAGAGATCGTCAGCGCGTTAACGTCAGAGCCTGCGCCGTTATGAGGAGGGCCGGCCGCGGGCCGAGCTACGCTGGTCGCGGGCACGGGTGCCGGTACGTGGGCGCTCGTGGCTGGAGACAGTCCAACTGCGCCGGAGGCCGGCGGCACGCCAACCGCGGGGGCGCGAGCGCGGGCTTCCGCGTTGGGTCGCGAAGCGTCGGTCAGCGACGCGCGTTCGCTGCCGGACGCGTCACCCGGCGTGCGCCCCGCATCCGGCGCGTCCATCGCACCCGTCAACGCCACCGCGCGCAACAACCCTCGCGTATACGCATGCCGTGGCGCCTTCATCACCGCCCCCACCGTATCCAACTCCACAACCCGCCCGCCCTGCATCACGGCAACGCGATCAGCGACTCCGGCGACGGCGCCAAAATCGTGAGTGATGAGCACCATCGCCATCCCGCGCGCGCGTTTCAACTCGGCGAGCAGCGAGAGGATCTGCGCCTGAATCGTCACATCCAACGCGGTGGTGGGTTCGTCTGCGATCAGCAACTCAGGATCGCAAG
>DATBCZ010000431.1:0-15119 GCA_036270175.1 Steroidobacteraceae bacterium
CGTGGAAGTGGTGTGGGGCAGTCCAGGCTTTGACGCGGGACTCACGGCGGGAACGACACTGGTGGCGGTGAATGGCCGCGAGTATCGGCCGGAACGGCTGCGCGAGGCCTTGATGATCGCGCATAGCACGCACGCGCCGATAGAGTTGATCGTGAAGAATCTCGACCGCTATCGGGTCGTGCGGATTCCGTACTACGATGGGCCGAAGTATCCTCGGCTCGAGCGGGTGGAGAAGAGTGTGGATCGGCTGTCCGCGATCGTGAAGCCGCGGACTTGAGCAGTGCGGCGTGGGCGTTGGGGTTGGTTTGCGGGGTTCGTTGCTATGTCTGATCAAACTTCGCGTCGTGAGTTTCTGATGCAGGGTGGCGTGGCCGTGACCGGGGCGGTGCTGGCGGGTGCTGGCATTACGCTCGCGGGGCGCGCCGAGGCGGAAGAGGCGCCGGCTGCGGCGGCGGGCACGCTGTTGATCGGCGGGGATCTGCAGGTGAGCCGGATGGGCTTCGGTGCGATGCGCATCACCGGCGACGGTATATGGGGTGAGCCGCGCGATGCGAACGAGGCGTTCGCGGTTCTTCGGCGCGCCGTGCAGCTGGGAACGAATTTCATCGATACCGCTGACGCCTATGGTCCCTATGTCAGCGAGCGTCTCATTCGCGAGGCGTTATATCCGTATCCGCGCGGTCTTGTGATCGCCACGAAAGGCGGCCAGGTGCGACCGAGTCGGGGAGAGTGGCTACCGGACGGGCGACCAGAGCATCTGCGCGCGGCGTGCGAGGCGAGCCTCACACGTTTGAAGCTCGAACGCATCGACCTCTATCAGCATCATCGGCCCGACCCGCAGGTTCCCTACGAGGACTCGATCGGCGAGCTGGCTAAGCTGCAGAAGGAAGGCAAGATCCGGCACATCGGTGTCTCGAACGTCAATCCGGAGCAGCTCGCTAAGGCACGCGCCCTGGTCAAAGTGGTGTCAGTGCAGAATCGCTACAACGTCGCCGATCGGTCTTCCGACGACGTGTTGGCGATCTGTGAGCGCGAGCAGATCGCGTTTATTCCGTGGGGACCGTTGGCGCAGGCGGCACAGGCCAGTAGCACGCCGGATAAGGGTCTCGTGGCGCTCCAGGCTATTGCCAAGGAGCGCAAGATAGATAACAACGAGGCGGCGCTGGCGTGGCTGTTAGCACGCTCGCGGGTAATGTTGCCGATCCCAGGGACCTCGCAGGTGAAACACCTGGAGGACAATGTTGGAGCGGCGAAAATCAAGCTCACTGCGGACGAGATGGCGCGGGTGGGTTAGGCACGAAGTGCCTAACGCCCGCCATGGGCTCGCCGCATGCGGCGAGCGCCCGCCACGGATGGCGGGCCGGATGTTAGCTCCAGGGACGGCTGCTTGCGCTGACCTTACTCCGGTACCGCGATCTTCTGCGTCGACTTCACTTCCTCCATCACGAAGTACGTGTGAGTCTGCTGTACCCCGCGCACTGCGGCGAGACGGTCGCCGAGGAAGCGGCGGTAGCTCTCCATGTCGGTGACCCGGATCTTCAGTAGGTAGTCGAAGCCGCCCGCGACCATGTGGCACTCCATGACCTCGTCGTGGGCCAGGGCGACCTGCTTGAAGCGCTCGAAGGCGTCCGGCGTGGTCCGGTCCAGGGAGACCTCTACATAGGCGAGTAATCCCAACCCCAGCTTCCCGGGGTTCAGCCGGGCGAAGTAACCCTCGATATAGCCCCCGGCCTCCAGTCGCCGGACGCGCTCCAGCGTCGGCGTGACAGTCAGATTCACTTCTCTTGCAAGCTGCGACACCGGGGTCCGTCCGTCCTGCTGCAGCCGCGCCAATAGCCTGCGATCGACGCGGTCGAGCTCACGGTCGGCCGACGGCGAAGCCGCAGCAGCGGGGTTTTTCCGGCTCATGGCAGTCGAATCGACTTTATAAGGTGCAAAAACGAGAAACTATTCTCTGCGTTCAAGGCTAGCATAAGCATAATTTACTGTGCTCCGCTTTTGGAGCAAGGGCAACGACATGGCGGGCATCGGTGCGGCTGCACGAGTGAGTGGGCCGCGTGGCAGGGATCGGATGAATGCGTTGCGTGAAGCGATTCGCGCGGCCACGGTGCGCGCGGAGCCCGACGCGGTTAAGGCGTTGCTGGAATCTCTCGCCCCACTCGAGGGCCGACTCGAAGGTGCCAAGAGGCGTGCCACAAGTTGGGTGGAGGTGGCGCGAGCCGACAAGCGGGCGCGGCCTTTCGTCGATTCCCTCCTCGAGCAGTTCCCGCTCGACAGTGCACAGGGCAAGGCCCTCATGAGTCTTGCCGAGGCGCTGCTGCGGACGCCCGACCCGAAACGCGCGGACCAACTCATCTCCGAGCGGCTCGCCGCCATTCGCAGCGCCGGTACTACGGGCAGTGACGATTTGCTGTTACGGACCGGATTCGCCTTGTTGGGTTCCGCGAGTCGCCTGCTGCCGGATGTGGCGGCCGAGTTGTCCGGACGTTTCTCGTTCGCCTCGGTCACGAAGCCCCTGGTCGCCCCGATGGTGCGTAAGACTCTGCGTGGCGCCATGCAGATGTTGGGTGAAGCATTCATCGTTGGCGAGACCATCGAGTCGGCGCTCGCGCGCGGCCAGTCCAACCCGAATCTGTCGCTATGCTCGTTCGACGTTCTGGGCGAAGGCGCGCGGACTGACGCGGATGCGCAGCGTTATTCCGACTCCTACGCGGCGGCGATCGAGGCACTCAGTGCACAGCCGGCAGGGACGGTCCACAGTCGCTCCAGTATTTCCGTAAAGCTGTCGGCCCTCGAGCCGCGCTATACCCTTCTGCAAAGCGCACGGGTGAGCGAGCGTCTCGTGCCGCGCATGTTGGATCTGGCGCGCCACGCCGCCCGTGCGGGCATCGGGCTCACCATCGACGCCGAAGAGGCGGACCGCCTCGATCTGTCGCTCGATATCATGGAGGCGCTCGCCCGCGACCCGCAGACTCTCGGGTGGAACGGACTCGGTCTCGCGATCCAGGCGTATGGTCGCCGCGCCCCATTGGTCATCGATTGGATCGCCGAGCTGGCGCGCGAGGCGGGCCGGCAGATGACGGTGCGTCTCGTGAAAGGCGCCTACTGGGATAGCGAGATCAAGCGAGCGCAGGAGCGCGGCCTGGCGAGTTTCCCGGTCTACACGTCAAAGGCCGCTACGGACGCGAGCTATCTGGTGTGCGCGCAGCACCTCTTTGCGGCTTGCGATGTCATTCATCCGCAGTTCGCTACTCACAATGCCTACACGATAGCGGCGGTACTCGATTTCGCGCCCCCGGGCGCGGCCTACGAATTCCAACGGCTGCATGGGATGGGCGAGTTGCTGTATGCCGCCGTGCTGGCGGATGTGCCGAACTTTCCACCCGTCCGGGTCTACGCCCCGGTCGGAACCCACGAGGACCTGTTGCCCTACCTCGTGCGCCGGCTGCTCGAGAACGGCGCCAACACCTCCTTCGTGCATCAATTTCTCAACCCCCAGATTCCCGTGGAGCAGGTCGTGCGCGATCCCATTTCCGTGCTGAATCGCTCCCTGGACAAAACGTCGGTGCCGGCGCGCATCCGCGAGCCGCACGCCCTTTATGGGTCGGAGCGGGTTAACTCGGATGGTGCTGACTGGGGCGATCCGGTCGGAATCGCGCAGCTGGAGGCGGAGTTGCACGCCAGCGCTCCCGAGGGCGCGGTGGGAGGGCCGATCATCGCGGGTAAGGTTGTAACCGATGCGGACGCGCAAGTCGTGTCACCGGCTAACTTCCTCGAGACCGTCGGCGTGTCGCGCGATGCGACTGACGCGGAGATCATCGAAGCGATGGACATCGCCTCGCGCGCACAGCCGGCCTGGGATGCGACACCGGCTGAGCAGCGGGCTGCCTGTCTCGATAAGGCGGCTGAGCTGCTCGAGGAGCGCCGTGGTTTGTTTCTACGCCTGCTGGTCAAGGAAGCCGGTAAGACTCTGCCGGATGCGGTGGCCGAGTTGCGCGAGGCGATCGATTTCTGCCGCTACTACGGCGCACGGGGCCTCGAGCTCTTTGCCGAGCCGGAGGATCTGGGTGGGCCGACCGGCGAGCGCAACCTGCTCTCGCTTCAGGGTCGCGGCGTGTTTGTTTGTATCAGTCCGTGGAACTTCCCGCTGGCGATCTTTACCGGCCAGGTGGTCGCCGCCCTGATGGCAGGCAATTCGGTCGTCGCGAAGCCCGCGCCGGCCACACCGCTCATCGCGCATGCCATGACTCGCGTGTTGCACGAGGCGGGGGTGCCGACGGAGGTGTTGCATCTGACACCGGCTGACGGGCCGGCTTTCGGCAAAGTTGCGCTGAGCCATCCCGCTCTTGCCGGTGTGGCCTTTACCGGCTCCACTGCTACTGCAACTACTATCAATCGTGCGCTAGCAAACCGCGACGGCGCCATCCTGCCGCTCATCGCGGAGACCGGCGGCGTGAATGCGATGGTGGTGGATGCGACGGCGCTCGCGGAACAGGTGGTCGATGACGCCGTGACGTCCGCGTTCACCAGCGCCGGTCAGCGCTGCTCGGCGTTGCGGGTTCTTTATGTGCAGGAAGAGATTGCCGATCGCGTGATCAGCATGCTCGTCGGCGCCATGAAGTGCCTGGCTATCGGCGATCCGGCTGAGCTCGCCACGGACCTGGGTCCTGTTATTTCAGAAGAGGCCCAGCAGCGCTTGCGCAAATACGCCACGCGCATGCGGGGCGAAGCCAACCTGCTCTATGCCTGCGAGCTCGGTCGCCAACATGAGATGGGTTATTTCTTCGCTCCGCATCTGTTCGAGCTGCGCTCGCTCGACCAGGTGAGGACGGAGGAGTTCGGTCCGATCCTGCACGTAGTGCGCTATCGCGCGGACCAATTGCAGGAGGTGATCGACGCCATCCGACGCACGGGCTTTGGTCTCACTCTCGGCGTGCACAGCCGGCTCGAAAGTGTGGCCGAGCACGTATTTCGCGCGGTGCCGGTGGGTAACACTTATGTGAACCGGAATATGATCGGCGCCGTCGTCGGTGTGCAACCCTTCGGCGGACAAGGGCTCTCCGGCACGGGACCAAAGGCTGGTGGCCCGCACTACCTGCTGCGTTTTGCGACGGAGCGCACCTTGACGATCAACACCGTGGCCATCGGTGGGAACGTGGAGCTGCTCTCCTAAAGAACCATTTCACGACGATCGGCGCGACGCGGCTTGCCGTAAGTGAGCCGCTAGGGCACTGAACGACTCCAGCGGCGCAGAGCACACACTTCCTTCGCAAACGTAGGCGACCGCTTCGCCACGCGCAGGCTTGTCGCCGAGCGCCGGTGGCAAGTCACTCGCGCTCGTCGGCACCGCGAGCACCACGCGCCGGGGGGCATAAAGCCTCGCCAGGTCACGCCGCCACGTCTCGATCGCCGCAGGCTCACCTCGCAGAATAATCGTCTCCGGAGGGTTGAGAAGCTCCTCCAGCGCGATGAGCAGGCTCATGTGGGCCTGGGGATATTTTTCCAACACCGGCGCCGCGGCTCGCAGTGTTTTCTCGGCCGCTGCAAGGTAACGGGAGTCGCCCAGAAGATGGCCCAGGCGCTGCAGCGCGAAGGCCGCGATTCCATTACCGGCCGGCGTGGCATCGTCGCTGAATGACTTCGAGCGATGAATCAGGGTTTCGTGATCGTCCGAGGTGAAGAAGAAGCCGCCGGCGTCGGGGTCCGTGAAGTGCTCCAGCACGACGTCGAGGAGCTTGCGCGCGAAGGCCAACTCGTCGCTTCTGAAGCGGACCTGCTGCAACTCGAGAACCGCGTCGGCGAGATAAACGTAGTCATCGAGGTAGGCGTTGAGATGTGCGCGGCCGTCCTTGTAGGTCGCCAACAAACGCCCCTCGCGCCAGAGCGTGCCGCGAATGAAGTCGAGTGCCCGGGTCGCCGAATCAGCGAGGTCCGGCCGGTCCAGGGCCCTGGCGGCAATGGCCATACCGCGGATCATGAGGGCGTTCCACGAGGTCAGGATTTTGTCGTCCCGTCCGGGCCAGGTGCGCAGGTTGCGCAGCGCCAGTAGTTTCCGGCGTGCGGACTCGAGGAGCGCCTCGATTTCGTCGGTGCTCTTTGCGAGGCGCTTCGCAACGTCCTCGGTTGACTCGAATACGTGCAGGTGCCAGCGACCTTCGAAGTTAGGGGCGCGGTCGAGTCCGAAATGGGGTGCGAAGGCGCTGTATTCTGCGGTCGTCAGTGCCTGCCTGACGGCATCCTCATCCCAGACGTAGAATTTGCCCTCGTGGCCTTCGGAGTCGGCGTCATAACTCGAGTAGTAACCGCCTTCCGGCGCCTGTGTCTCACGGATCGCCCAGGCGGCCGTGTCAGCGGCTACGCGAGCATAAAACGTATCTCCGGTCGCTACCGCCGCATCCGCGTAAACCGCGAGCAAGGCGCCGTTGTCGTATAACATTTTCTCGAAGTGGGGAATCATCCAGTACTCGTCCACCGAGTAGCGGGCGAAGCCACCGCCCAACTGGTCGTTCATGCCGCCGTCGCCCATGCGCCGCAAAGTGAGGGTCGCCATGTATAGCGCATGGAGGTCCGGCTCGAGCAGATGCGAGCTGGCGTGCCAGTCGCGCAAGAGTCTTTCCAACGTCTTCGGATGAGGAAACTTCGGCGCGCCGCCGAAGCCCCCGTTGTGAGGATCGAAGATTTTCGCGAGCATCGCCCGCGAGGCCTGCAACGGCGCATCCGTGAGTTGGGTGTCGGGGGCTCCCGCTGGTGGATTCAGGTCGTCGAACGCCGACATGAGCGCCGCATTCTGCTTCCGCAACTCCGACTCGTGGTCGCGGTAGTACTCCGCCACCCGCAGCAGCAGGTCGCGGAATGACGGCAGGCCAAAGCGGGCTTCCCGCGGAAAATAGGTGCCGCCGAAAAAGGGCCGCTGGTCGTCATGTGTCAGAAACATGGTGAGCGGCCAGCCGCCCGAGCGCTGCGTCAGCATCTGCTGCGCGATCTGGTAGATGCGGTCGATGTCGGGCCGCTCCTCACGATCGACCTTGATGTTGATGAACAGGTCGTTCATGACTTGCGCGGTCTGCGGATCCTCGAAAGACTCGTGCGCCATGACGTGGCACCAGTGGCAGGCCGAGTAGCCCACGGACAGCAGGATCGGTTTGTGTTCCGCACGCGCCCGCTCCAGGGCCGCGGCGCCCCACGGGTACCAGTCGACGGGGTTGTGCGCGTGCTGGCGCAGGTATGGGCTCGTTTCCTGCGACAGGCGGTTGGCAGGTGTGGTGGCGGTAGCAGGGTCCATAAGGCACTCGGGCCGGTTTCGAGTAGAATGCGGCGCCACTATAGCCCACCTCTTCGGCTCCTCAGGGTTCTCTGCCACCGGAAGCCGCGGTCAGCGCAGATACGAAAGCAATGCCATCCGATGTTTCCATTTTGAAGCTCAAGCGCGGCGAGGATCGCCGTATCCGCTCCGGGCACCTGTGGATCTTCAGCAATGAGATCGACAACGCGGCCACGCCACTGGCGGGTTTCGCCTCTGGCGCGCTGGCGCGAGTGGTGTCCGATCGGGATCAGTTCCTCGGTCACGCTTATGTAAATCCCCATGCGTTGATTTGCGCGCGGATCATGGGTCGCGACCCGGCCCAACCACTCGATCGCGCTCTCATCGAACAGCGTCTCAAGGTCGCGCTCGCGTTGCGCGAGCGCCTGGGCAAGACGCCGTACTACCGGTTGGTTTTCGGTGAGTCGGATCAATTGCCCGGACTGGTGCTCGACCGCTATGGGGACGTGCTGGTTGGTCAGATCGCGACTGCCGGCATGGAGGCGCTCAAGTCGGACGTCGAGGCCGCCGTGCGTGCGGTCGTGAATCCCGCCGCGCTGTTTTGGAAGAACGACTCGGGCGCGCGCGATCTGGAGCACCTGGCGCAGTCGACTGAAGTTGCTTTTGGCACCGTGCCGCCCGAGATCGACATCGTAGAGTCGGGTTTGCATTTCCGGGCGCCATTGGCAGACGGGCAGAAGACGGGTTGGTTCTACGATCAAACCGCGAACCGACAGCGGCTCATCCGATATCTGCGTCCTGGTGCGCGTGTACTCGACGTGTGCAGTTACGTCGGCGGGTGGGCGGTTACCGCGCTCCGAAATGGGGCAGCAACGGCGCGTTGTGTCGACTCCTCGCAGCTTTCACTGGACTTTGCGCAGCGTAACGCGGCTGAGAACAGCGTTGCGCTGGAGACGGTGCGTGACGACGCCTTCGACGCGTTGAAGGCGCTTCACGCGCAGGGCGCGCGCTTCGATGTAGTGATTCTCGATCCGCCCGCGTTCATCAAGCGCAAGAAGGATATCCCGCAGGGACAGGCGGCCTACCGCAAGCTGAATCAGCTCGCCCTGGACCTGATCGACGGGGATGGTCTGCTGGTGTCCTGTTCGTGCTCCTATCACCTGGCGCCGGAAGAGCTGGTGAATGCCATCCAGCTTGCCGCGCGTCACTCCGGGCGTTTTGTGCAGATTCTCGAGTCCGGTGGGCAGTCGCCTGACCACCCGGTGCATCCGGCCATCCCCGAGACCCGGTACTTGAAGGCGTTCTTCTGCCGCGTAACCCGTGAGCTCGGCTAAACTTCACCCGCTATGCTGAAGTATCCCGGCTTCAATCCCATTGCCCTCGAAATCGGTCCCCTCAAAGTCCATTGGTACGGGATCATGTACCTCCTCGGCTTCGCCGGGGGGTGGTGGTTGGCGCGGTTGCGCGCCGCCCGGCCCGGCTCGACCTGGAAGGCGTCCGACGTCGACGACCTCATTTTCTACAACATGCTCGGTGTGATCCTGGGCGGCCGCGTCGGCTACGTGCTGTTCTATGGCCTGGGTTTCTGGGCCAAGGATATCTGGTACCCCTTCAAGATCTGGGAGGGGGGTATGTCTTTTCACGGCGGCCTCCTGGGGACGATGGCCGCGATGGCGCTGTATGCCTGGCGGCAGGGGCGTAATCTCGGCGACGTCTTCGACTTCACCGCTCCGCTGCCAGCGCTCGGCCTCTTTTTCGGGCGTATCGGCAATTTCATCAACGGCGAACTTTGGGGCAAGACGACGACCGTGCCGTGGGGATTCGAGGTCAATGGACAGGTGCGTCACCCCTCACAGCTCTACGAGGCTTGTTTGGAAGGTGCCGTGCTGTTCACGGTCGTTTGGTTGTTCTCCTCGCGTCCGCGTCCGCGTTGGGCGAACTCCGGTGTTTTCCTCATTGGTTACGGCATCGCGCGCTTCATCGTGGAGTTCGTGCGGGTCCCGGATGAACAGCTCGGCTACCTCACAGGTGGCTGGGTGACGATGGGACAGGTGCTGTCGTTTCCCATGATCCTGCTCGGCCTGATCTTTCTGATATACGCCTACCGTACGCGTACTCCTTCCGGCAACTTGAGCACACCGACTGGCGCTGTCGCCCAATGAAGCAATATCTCGACCTCATGCGCCACATCCGGCAGCACGGCACGCGCAAAGAGGATCGCACGGGGACGGGGACCCTGTCGGTCTTCGGTCCGCAGTTACGCTTCGATCTTCGCGAGGGTTTTCCTCTCGTCACCACGAAGAAGATTCATCTGCGCTCCGTGGTCTACGAGCTGTTGTGGTTTCTCCGCGGAGATACGAACGTCGCGTGGCTGCGCGAAAACGGCGTCACGATCTGGGACGAATGGGCGAACGAGCAGGGCGAGCTCGGACCCGTGTACGGCAAGCAGTGGCGCTCGTGGCTGGCTCCGGATGGCCACACCATCGATCAGATTGCGCACGCGATCGAGCAGCTGCGGCGCAATCCTGATTCGCGCCGGATCATGGTGAGCGCCTGGAATGTTGGCGAGTTGGAAGAGATGGCGCTGATGCCCTGTCACGCGCTGTTCCAGTTCTATGTTGCCGGTGGTCGCCTGTCGTGTCAGCTCTACCAGCGCAGTGCCGACGTGTTTCTCGGCGTACCGTTCAACATCGCCAGCTACGCCTTGCTCACTCACATGTTTGCCCAGCAGTGCGACCTCGAGCCCGGTGAGCTCGTCTGGACCGGTGGGGATACCCACCTGTACCTGAATCACCTGGAGCAGGCGGATCTGCAGCTCGCGCGTACGCCGTTGCCATTGCCCCAGCTGGTGATCCACCGGCGCCCACGGACGATTTTCGAATATGACTACGAGGACTTTGAATTCGTGAACTACGAACATCTCGCGGCGATCAAGGCGCCGGTAGCGGTTTAGCGTATGGCGGACGACAACAATTCAGTTTCACAGGCGCCGCCGATCCTGGTGCGGGATTCCAACGTACATGGCCGCGGAGTGTTTGCGACGCGCCGGATCGAGAAGGGCGAACGCATCATCGAGTATCTCGGAGAGCGTGTTTCCCACGACGAGGCCGATCGGCGCTATGAGTCGAAGGAGGAGAACGACAGTCACACGTTCCTCTTCATCGTCGATTCGAAGACCGTCATCGACGCGGGCACCGACGGCAATGACGCGCGTTTCTTCAATCACTCGTGCGATCCGAATTGCGAGTCGGTCGTGGAAAAGCGCCGCGTGTTCATCGAGGCGCTGCGCGCGATCGAGCCCGGCGAGGAGATGACGTACGACTACCAGATTTATCGCGACCACGACGACCCGGAGAACATAGACGAGGTGTTCGCGTGCCGCTGCGGGTTCGCGAATTGCCGGGGCACGATGCTGTGGCCGCCGGAGCCGAAGAAGAAAAAGAAGCGCAGCAAGGCGGTGGCGAAAAAGAAGAAAGGCGCGGTGGCGAAGAAGTCCGCGGCCGGCGGGAAGAGCGGGCGGGGCGGCAAATCCAGCGCCAAGGGCTACGCGCCCCGGTCCAGCGCCAAGGTGGCGAAGAAAAAATCCGCCGCCAGGAAGAAGAGCTACGCGCCCCGGTCCGGCGCCAAGTCCGCCAAGAACGAGGTGGCCAGGAAGAAATCTGCGGCGAAGAAAAAAGTGCGGCGCTAGTGGCACGCCGTAGCCCATGAGCAACCAACACCGCTGGAGTGTCGGCACCGTCATCAGCGCTACCGGTATCGTCTACGGCGATATCGGTACCAGCCCGTTATATGCGCTGGAACAGTCGTTGAGCGCCGCGGGACCGTTCGACAGCGAGGCGGTGATGGGCGTTTTGTCGCTCATTTTCTGGGCGTTGGCGATCTCCGTCACGTTGAAGTACGTGACGATCATCATGCGGGCGGACAACGATGGCGAGGGCGGCATTCTCGCCCTCTTCGCGCTCGCAAAACGTCACCTCGTCGGCGGCAGCCGCTGGACGAAGACGGTGATCGCGCTGGCGTTGGCTGGCACCGCGTTCTTCTTTTGCGATGCCTTGATCACGCCGGCGATTTCGGTGTTGAGTGCCGTCGAGGGCATGGAGTTGCTCGACGCGGGCTTCTCACGCTATGTGATCCCGGTGACGATCGGGGTGTTGTTCGTGTTGTTCTTCTATCAGCGGCGCGGCACGGCGCGGGTCGCGAGTCTGTTCGGCCCGGTCATGATTGTCTGGTTCGCGGTGCTCGCGGTGACCGGAGCGCTCGCGATCGGCCGCGCTCCGCAGGTTCTGTACGCCTGCAATCCAGTGTACGGGTTGAGCCTGCTGCTGCATCGGCCGATGTTTGCGCTCGCGATCATTGGCGCGGTGTTCCTGTCGGTCACCGGCGGTGAGGCCCTTTACGCGGATATGGGCCACTTCGGGAAGAACCCCGTCCGCATTGCCTGGTTCAGCGTGGTCTGGCCGTCGCTCATCATCAACTATTTCGGCCAGGGCGCGCTGCTGCTGCAGACCGGCCACGCGATCACGCATCCTCTGTATATCCTCGTACCGCCGGCGGTCCTCCCCTGGATGGTGATTCTCGCCACGGCCGCGACGGTCATCGCCTCACAGGCAACGATCTCCGGCGCGTTTTCCATGGCGCGCCAGGCCGTGCAACTCGATCTGTTGCCGCGCATCAGGGTGTTGCAGACCTCGGCGCAGGAGCAAGGGCAGATCTACGTTCCCATCGTCAACTGGACCGTGTTCGTTGCCGTGGTGCTGTTCGTTGTTGGGTTTGGATCCTCGGATGCGCTGTCGGGTGCTTATGGCGCGGCTGTGGTCGGCACCATGCTCATAACGACATTCTTGGGCTCGTTCGTTGCCGCGACGCAGTGGCACTGGCCCAAAGCCACGATCGTCCTGCTGTTCGGCCTGATGTTCCTGGTGGATGTCGTGTTTGTCGCGGGCAACATGACGAAAGTACCGACGGGCGGCTGGATCCCTTTGACCTTGAGTGCCGCGTTATTCCTTGTGTTCCTGACATGGCGCAACGGACGCCTCGAATTGCGCGCCGCGCTGGCCAAGATGGCGGTGCCACGCGCCGAGTTGGCGAAGATGATCGCCGGCTCTTACCGTGTTCCGGGCACCGGTGTGTTTCTCGCCAGCGATCCGGGACTCGTGCCGTCGGCCCTGATTCGCAACATCGAGCACAACGGTGTGGTGCATCAGCGGGTGATCATCCTGCAGATTGAAATCGCGCATACGCCGCGGTTGGATCCGGTGCGGCGGGTCAGTATCGAGGAGATCCTGCCGGGGGTGTATTCCATTACGGCCCGGTTCGGCTTCATGGAAACGCCCGATGTCAGCGAGGCGCTGAAGTCGTGTCGCACGCGCGGCTTGCGGGTTTTCACGGAGGACAGCTCATTCTTCGTCGGCCGCCACGTCGTGCGTGCTCGTCCGCTGCCCGGGCTGCGAGGTATTCAGCGACGCTTGTTTGCGCGGATGCAGCAACACAGCACGCAGGCGGCGGAATTCTTCCGCATGCCGTTCCGCGGGGTGGTTGTCCTGAATACGGCCGTGGAAATCTGAACCGTAGCTGCAGGGACCACTGACCCATTACGCAGACAGTTGCGCCCGGGCCCGATTCAGAATACAGATGGCGTTCGCCGGGATGTAACGCTCGTGTCCTACAATCCCTGCGTGCGGTGAATGGGCGGGGAGGAAGACGATGAGGGCCTTGGTGACGGCCGGAGTGACCGTGATGGTGGGGATGGTCTCGGGCGCGTTTGCGACGCGCGCGAGCGCTGCCAGCGCCCTGATTGGAATGACACCGCCCGTAAACGCAGCCCTGACCGATAAAAACAGCGCGGCGGCGCTGAAACAACTGCTGCTCGAGACGAAGAGCGGAGTGGGGGCCAGGATCGGGCCTCATCTTTACATTTTGCAAAAAGCTTACGGCGCGCAGCCGTTGTGGCACGACGGTGGGCTGCGGGCCAAGCTGCCTCCTTTGCGGGTGCAGGATGGTTACGTCCGGATCAGCGCTTACGGCGACAATGTCAGCGAACTGAAGACCCAACTCGTCGGGCAGGGCATGCTGGAAGCCAGGCTGCACGATCATGCGGTCACCGGCCGCGTTCCAGTCGCAGCCCTGAGCGATATCGCCGGTATCGCCGGGTTAAAATTTGTAAAGCCGGTGTTGGCCACGACCCGTGTTGGCCTCACCACCACCCAGGGCGATCACTCCATGCGTAGCGACCTGGCGCGCTCGCAGTTCGGGGTCGACGGAACGGGCGTGCGGGTGGGCGTGCTGTCCGACAGTTTCGATTGCGCTCCCGGACCCTTCGCGTCCGGACAGAATTTCACGCGTGCCGGACAGGATGCGGTGAACGGCGACCTGCCGTTAGGTGTTCGTGTACTGGCGGATCTTCATACCGTGCCGGACAGCGAATGCACCGATGAAGGGCGTGCGATGATGCAGATCGTCCACGATGTTGCTCCCGGTACCTCGCTCTCTTTCAACACCGGCGTCACCGCAGAGGAAGACTTCGCAGCGGGGATTCTCGCCCTGGCGAATGACGGCGCGAAAGTGATCGTGGATGACGTCGAATATTTCGACGAGCCCATGTTCGAAGACGGAGTCGTCGCCGATGCGGTCGACCAGGCGGCCGCGCGCGGCGTCGCTTATTTTTCAGCGGCCGGCAATGAGGGGCGCCAGTCTTACCAGGCGGTGTTCCGCGCCTCCGGGCGTAAGGGCCTCGCCGGTGTCCGTCACAACTTCGACTCCGGTCCCGGGGTGTCTGATTTGCAGCATGTCGTGGCGCCCCCCGGCACGATCTCGCTCCTGTCGCTGCAATGGGATCAACCGTCGTTCTCGTCGAGTGGCTTGCGCGGCTCGCAAAGCGATGTCGACGCTATTTTCTACAACATGGACGGCACGCCGGTGGCGCCCTGTACCGACAATCCGGCGCAGTTGGTCTGCCAGGAACCGGGGATCGCCAACAACATCGGCGGCGATGCGGTGGAATTGCCGCTGATTGTCAACCTGTCCCACCAGGAGTTGCAGGTGCAGCTCGGCATCGAGCTGGTGTCGGGTCCCGCGCCCGGTGTGCTCAAATATGTCTGGTACGATTTGGGGTCGGCGGCTCTGGATGTCGATACTTTTGACACCGCGGCCAGCACCATCGTGGGCCATGCCAACGCGGCGGGGGCCGAGGCGGTCGGCGCGGCCGCCTGGTATCAAACCCAGGCCTGGGGCAGTCCGCTGCGGCCGCAGTGCGTGCCGGCATGCCTCGACAGTTTCTCTTCGGCCGGCGGCACCCCGATTCTGTTCGATCGCGCCGGACGGCGCCTCGATGCGGCGCAATGGCGCGCCAAGCCGGGGGTCACCGGGCCGGACGCCGGCAACACCAGTTTTTTCTACTTCAAGCTCGGTTTTAACGTTCCTGGCAGCTCGGAAGACGATGCGTTTCCTAACTTTTCGGGGACTTCCGCTGCGGCACCCCATGTTGCCGGTGTCGCGGCCCTGATACTGGACAAGCGCACACGCGACATAGCGGCACACCGGCACGTTCCTACACCGCGCGTTCTCACGCCCGCTGCGCTTTACAACGTGCTTCGGAGCACGGCCAGCGACATGCGGCTCAGGGACCTGGGTGGCAATGTGGGGCCGAAGCCCGTCAATACGCTCGCTGGGTTTGATTATGACGCCGGATTCGGCCTGGTGGATGCCGTGGCGGCGCTGCAGGCGATTGGCGCGGACTGAAGCGTTATTGCTTCGTTAGGAAAACGTAAATCCTGGCGCTGGGGACGTGCGGCTTGAGATAATAGGCGGCATGGCCTATCCCCTCGTTTCTATGATCGTCGCGATGGCGCAAAACGGCGTC
>DATBCZ010000432.1:0-11176 GCA_036270175.1 Steroidobacteraceae bacterium
GACGAAGCGTCGATAGAAGCGAGCGAGCACGCCGCGCTGCGGACGAAGCTCCGTAACCTGCGCCAAGGCGTCAGCCTGTGCCAGTAGGCGTCCGGACGTCGTCGTGACGCCTAGGCGCAATCCTGGTTGCATGAATTGCGCGAGATAGCCAGTGAGTTCCGGCGCCGACACGATAAGGCGGCCCACCGTGTGCAGATCGTCGCTGAACAGAGTGCCGTAACTCACGGGCGTCGCACCGCGCTCATTCCTGTCGTCGATCAACACGCCGAATCGCGGGCCGATCATGGACAGCGGCACGCGAAACTCAACCCGATAGCCCTTCTGGCTGGGCTGCCAGGCGCCGGTAATGCGCGGCTCGTCGACCGCCTCCTGCTGCCCGTATTCGCCTGTCTCGATGCGGCGTGCGGTGACCAGGCCGGGTCCGGCCGCGGGAATGAAAAACTCACGCTCGACGCCTTGGGGGTCGCGCATCCCGAGCCAGACGCGATCGCCTAATCCGCTGGGCTCGAGCGGATTCGCACCCGGGGCGTCGTAGACCAGGTGATCGTCTTCGACATCGAGCAAGCCATACAACATGAGATCGTAGACACCCGTGAGAATTCCGAATCGATGCTTGTCTTTGGTGAAATACCGCCAGATGCCGGGCGTGCGCGGCCACTCGTCGCCATAGCCATCCACGAAGGGTGGCGCGTTGAGCATGATGGGCTGCAGATCGTAGGGGCTGGGTTGTGGCTCGGCCTGCGGTGATGGCTCATCGGACGTGGCGGCCGGCTCGGCTTCCTCCCGGCTCTTGCCCTCCCGGTAGAGGAGGTCGGTGCGACCCTGGAGTGATGCGGCGATCGTCTGGGCCACCGCCTGCAAAGAGTTCGCTTCGCCCTCACGCAGAGCCGCCTCCATCTGGCGAGCATAGCGGCAGCCGCCCCAGGGGAGGACCAGAGTCAACAGGCCGAGGAGCAGGAGCTTTAAACGCAGCGACATTCGTAATAGCGAGCTACGTAACTCACTCACTCCACCCAACGGTACCCCATGCCGTACACCGTCTGTACGGCATCGAATGTCGGGTCGATGCTCTGGAATTTGCGGCGGACACGTTTGATGTGCGACGTGATGGTGTTGTCATCGAGGACGACGTTCGCGGCGTCCATGAGTTGCTGCCGGTTCTTGACGTGCCCCGGGTTACGCGCCAACGCGTGTACGATCCAGAACTCCGTCAGAGATAGCAGCACGACCTGGCCTTCCCACTCCACCTGCATGCGCTCGCCGTCGAGCATCAGCGGTCCGCGCCTGATGACTTGTGATGTCTCGTGCGGCTTGCGCAGAGCATCGACGCGACGGAAGAGCGCGTTGACGCGCGCAATCAGGTGCGCGAGGCTCAGGTCTTTCGTCAGGAAGTCATCCGCGCCCAACCGCAATCCCGACACGGCATCGAGCTCGCTGTCGCGTGCGGTGAGAAAAATAATCGGCAGCTCCGGTGACAGCGCCCGCAGTTGCCGGCACAGCTCGAAACCCCCTTCGGGCTCCTCCTCGAGCGAGATATCGATGACGGCGAGATCGGGCAAGCGCGTTGCGAAAGCCGCCATGGCCTGCTTGCGGTTGCCGTAGGCGCGGACCAGGTATCCCTCGCGCGTGAATGCCGCCGCGTAGTTGTCGCGGATCGCGGGCTCGTCTTCGACAATGGCAACTTGGCGTTTCATGGGTGTACAGGCTACAGCCTGTGTGATGCCGGTAAAAGGCCCGGTTTCGCAATGCCATCATTCGCCACAATTGATCGCCGGCCTGCCCGTTTGTCCGCCGCATCGGGCAATGCCGCGCTGGCGAAATGCTCAGGTGTGGAAGGACACTGGAGCAGTCTCATGCAACTCAAAGCGAAACTGGCTGACCATGGCGAGCTGATCATCAACTGTCTGGCCGTACTGGCGCTGCTGGCGGTCGGGATCGTGTGGGGACCGGTTTGAAACCCGCGTGAAACCACCATCGCCCAGGACTTACCGTAAGATCAACGGTAAGAATGACGTCACAGCCGCAACTGGTTCGGGCAATCGGGCGCTGGAGCATGGTTGCTCTGGCCGTGAACGCCATCGTGGGCAGCGGCATCTTCGGGCTGCCTTCGACCATTGCCGCCGCCGTCGGGAGCGCGAGCCCATGGGCGGTGCTGTTAGGCGGTCTCGCCATGGCCGTCATAGTGAGCTGTTACGCGGAAGTCGCGTCGCAGTTTACGGGCACCGGCGGAAGCTACCTCTACGTGCGCCAGACCTTCGGCCGCCTCGCTGGAGTGCAGGTGGGGTGGCTGAACATGCTCACCCGCTTTACCTCGTGCGCGGCGGCGGTAAACCTCTTCGTCCTCTATCTCGGGCAGTTCATCCCGGAGGCGGCGCAACCCGTTCCCCGCATGATAGTGATCACCGTTCTCGTCGGAACTCTCGGCGTCGTGAATTACCGTGGAGTGGGTGGTGGAACGCTCGTCAGCAACATTTCTGTGGTGGCGAAGCTTTTACCATTGGGACTCATCTGTGTGCTGGGTGTGGGTTATCTCATCGCTCATCCGCCGACCGTGATGACGCCGGTACCCGCGAGCGCGGCTGGCTGGTTCAAGGCGATGTTGCTGCTGTTCTTTGCCTATGGCGGCTACGAGGCCATTCTCATTGCGATGGGTGAGGCCAAGGATCCACGCAGGGATGCCCCGTTCGCGCTGTTTGTCGGTCTTTTTGTGGTAACCGTGATCTACACCGTGTTGCAGTTCACGGTGGTCGGCGTGCTGCCGGACCCGGCTCACAGCGATCGCCCTCTCGCGGATGTCGCTGGCACGCTGCTGGGTCACGCCGGTGCCACGGTGGTCGCGGTCGCTGCGCTGACTTCGGTCTATGGCTTTCTCAGCGCTCACCTGCTCGTTGGCTCGCGCGCCATGTTCTCCCTGGCCGAGCTCGGCGATTTTCCGCCACGCTTTGCAGCCATTCACGCGCGTTTCCGCACTCCCCATGTGTCGATTGCGATGTTTGCCCTGTTGATCTGGATGTTTGCCTCGTTTGGCAGCTTCACGTGGAATGTCACGCTCTCGGCGGTGGGCAGGTTGTGTTACTACACCCTGGTGTGTGCCGCCGTACCGGTCCTGCGCAAAAGGCAGCCAGAAGCCGCCTGGTTCCGCGTCCCCGGCGGAAGGTTCCTACCCGTGCTGGGCGTGTTGATTTGCGTCGCGCTGCTGACGCATGTGGATTTCAGCAAATCCCTGATCCTGGGGGCCACCATGGCGGTCGCACTGCTGAACTGGTGGCTGGTGCGGAATCGCCCCGCGGTGGCGGCGCCCGAGGCAGGATAGGGCCAGGTTCATGCAAGAGCTGTGAACGACTGCTGCGTGCGCGGTCTTACGCGACGGTAGTCTTCCTTATCGTATTCTACGCGCCCGTCGCCCCACCCCAAGAAGGACCCGTTGCTGCCCATGAAGATTCCCGAGATTCTGATTGTCGAAACTGTTCATCAACCGGGAAGTCTCGCCAAAGTGCTCCAGGTGATCGCTGATGCGGGGCTCACCATTGAGCATCTGACCGCGCTGCGTCGCGATCAGGGCAGAACCTCATGGGAAATCACCCTCGAGATGGACGAGGCGGCGGACCGCAGCCTCTATGAGAGGATCGGTCAGCTACCCACTGCGCGTTTCCTCGGCAAGTCGGATCGCGTTTTCAATCGTCATCGTGGCGGGAAGATCCGCACCGTCGCCAGCGTTCCGATTAACACACTGCAGGTGCTGCGCGATATCTATACACCAGGTGTTGCACGCGTGTGTCTCGCGATCGAGGAAGATCCGCGCGCGGCTCATGATTTCACCAGTCTCGATAGCACCGTGGCGATCGTAACCAACGGTACCGCCGTGCTCGGTCTCGGGAACATTGGCGCTCTCGCAGGCCTGCCGGTCATGGAGGGGAAGGCGGCACTGTTCGCGGATCTCGTCGGTATCAGTGGAGTGCCCATCCTGCTGAAGGAGACGCAGCCGGATCGCGTCGTCGAGGCCATTGTTGCGATCGAAATGTCTTTCGGCGCGATCCAGCTCGAGGATTTCGCGGCGCCCGAATGCTTCGAAATCGAGCAGAAGCTGCAGGCGCGGCTGCAGAAACCCGTCCTACATGATGACCAGCACGGAACGGCCGTCGTCGCATTGGCGGCGCTCATCAATGCCGCACGTCATGCGGGACGGAGTTTGCGTGACAGCGTGGTGGGGCAAGTTGGTCTCGGCGCCGCCGGCACGGGTATCGTGCGCTTGCTGCGCGCCTACGGTGTCGAGCACATTCTCGGCGCGGATCGCAGTCCGAGCGCCATCGAGCGGCTGGAATCCTTGGGGGGTGAGGGCGCCTCGCTCGAGTCGATCATGCAGCGCGCGGACATCGTCATCGCAACGACAGGCGTGAAGGGTTTGATCAAGGCGGAATGGGTGCGGCCGGGACAGGTGATTCTCGCGCTTTCGAATCCCGACCCGGAGATAGAGCCCTTGGTGGCGCGGGAGCGGGGCGCTGCCTTCGCTGCCGACGGCAAGGGAATCAACAACGTCCTGGCGTTTCCCGGATTGTTCAAGGGAGCGCTCGCGGCTCGCGTGACTCGCTTCTCTGATCAGATGTTGATGGCTGCCGCGGACGCCATAGCGCAAATGGCTCGCCCCGATGAGCTCGTTCCCGACCCGCTCGACAAGGGTGTCCACGAGCGTGTCGCGGCGGCAGTGCGCGAGGCGGCCGCCGAGCCCGAAATCATGTTCGAGGCGAGCATTGGTCAGACAGGTTCCTAGTATCGCAGGCCGGAGCGGCGGTAAGCGGCGGCCACCAGCCAGAGCGGCCCAATCAACAGGAACTGCAGGTCCTTGAAGAATGAGGGCCGCTTGCCTTCGATGGCGTGGCCGATGAACTGCCCGATCCAGGCGATCACAAAAATGACCAGCGACGTGAGCCACAGCGGCCACGGCAGACTCGCGAGCCACTGCGTGATCAGCAGCAGCAGTATGAAGGCCAACAGCACTCCGAGCGCCAGGGTGGGCGAAAGAGCGAAGTAGTAGATGATGGCGGCGGTGGCCGCCAGCGTCGCCCAATTCAGCCAGGGCGAGACATCCGCGAACGCCTCGGGCACCGGCGCCGACCACAGGATGCCGAACACCGATAACACAATCGGTGGCACACACAGCCAGTGCAACAGCTTGTTGGTCGGGTTGGTGTGGCTCGATCCGTACTCGCCGAGCCAGTCGGTGACGGTGCGCATGCCGCTAACGCTACGCCTGCCGGTGGGGAGAGGCAATCTCGCGCTAGCGCGACTTTCGGCCCTCCCAAAGAAAAAGCCCGGTGTCTTTGCAAACACCGGGCTCCATACGAACACGATCGATTTTACGATCGGGTCGTGGCTGCCTATGCGGTGGCAGCCTCGGAGCCCATCATTCCTCGCAGCTTGCCCAGCGCATTGGACTCGATCTGACGAATGCGCTCCGCCGAAACCCCGTACTTGTCAGCGAGGTCGTGCAGCGTGGCTTTGTCATCGGTCATCCAGCGGCGCTGCAGGATGTCGCGGCTCCGGTCATCCAACCGGTCCATCGCTCCACGCAGGCGGTCCGAGGAGTCGTCTTCCCACTCCGCAGCCTCCACCTTCTCCGCCGGATCGGCATCCGTCGCAGGCAGGTAAGACGCGGGGCTATACACCTCTTCATCATCCGACTCAGGGGTCGGGTCGAACGACATGTCGCGCGCCGCGAGTCGCTTCTCCATCTCCGTGACTTCACTCGGGGTCACACCCAGGTCACGAGCAACGGCAGCCGTCTCCTCGGCCGACAGCCAGGTGAGGTTCTTCTTCATCCGGCGAAGGTTGAAGAACAGCTTGCGCTGCGCTTTGGTGGTCGCGATCTTCACCAGGCGCCAGTTCCTCAGCACGTACTCATGGATCTCGGCGCGGATCCAGTGAACCGCGAACGACACCAGGCGCACGTTCTGAGAAGGATCGAAACGCTTCACGGCCTTCATCAGGCCGACGTTGCCTTCCTGGATCAAGTCGCCTACGGGCAAGCCGTAGCCGCTGTAGCCGCGGGCAATGTGAACTACGAAACGAAGGTGCGACAGCACGAGCTGCCGGGCAGCATCGAGATCACCACGCGAGCGGAACCCCTCAGCGAGGTCGCGCTCTTCTTCACGGGTCAGGACTGGAATTCGGCCAACACGGTCCAAGTAAGCATCCAGGCTTCCCAGGGGACCGGCCAGCGCGAGATCGCCGTTACGGGCAATCACTGCGGTACTTGCGGTCATGAAATCTCCCATCTGTTGGGCGGCCATTTTAGCACTCGGTTACTTGGAGTGCTAAGTGGGCGAAAAGTTCCGTGGAGCTTTCCCTCTGTGCACGCCATTTCGCCTTATGGGACAAGAGCTTGTGCCTTTCCAAGGCGGTTGGGAATCCCTCTTATGAGGGGGGCTAACGACCCTCAGGGGAGGAAGTTCCTCGGGGGTACTGCCAGGGTTTGGGTGAGGCTGGGGCGCACATATTGGACATAAAGTCCGCGAGCTGAGTTCCGGCATCCCAGTAGAATGCGCGCGCATTCCAATCCGGGAGGAGCTACGACAGTGGACCCCAATGCCCTGATCCTCGCCCGGCTCCAGTTCGCGTTCACGATCAGCTTCCACATCATCTTCCCGGCCTTCTCCATCGGCCTGTCCGCGTATGTGGCGACGCTCCTGGTGCTCTGGAAGCGAACCGGCAAGGATCACTTCCACCGGCTGGCGCGGTTCTGGACGAAGATCTTCGCCGTGTCCTTTGCCATGGGGGTGGTCTCGGGCATTCCGCTTTCGTACCAGTTCGGCACGAACTGGGCGCGCTTCTCCGAGGTCGCCGGCAATGTCATTGGACCGCTGATCGGCTACGAAGTGCTGACGGCGTTCTTTCTCGAGGCCACCTTTCTCGGCGTCATGCTTTTCGGGTGGCAGCGCGTGGCCCCGTGGCTGCACGTGACCGCCGCAATACTCGTTGCGGCCGGAACGGCCATCTCCGGCTTCTGGATCCTCGCCGCCAATAGCTGGATGCATACGCCGGATGGCTACGTCCTGCACGACGGCGTCGCGGTCCCGGTGAACTGGCTCCGGGTGATCTTCAATCCGAGCTTCCCCTTCCGGTTCGCCCACATGATGACCGCCGCCTATCTGACGACCTCGGTCGTCGTGCTTGCGGCGGGGGCGCGCTATTTAATTCGTAATGAGTTCGAGACCGAGGGCCGCACGATGATGCGGATGGGCGTTGGAATGCTCGCCATCCTGGGGCCGCTGCAGATGTTGCTGGGCGATCAGCACGGACTCAACACACTGCAATACGAACCGGCAAAGATCGCGGCGATCGAGGCCCACTGGGATGACGACGGCCCCGCGGATTTGGTGCTGTTTGCGCTTCCCGATGAAGCCAATGAGAGGAATCGCGCTGAGATCGCCATCCCGCACTTCGGCAGCATGGTCCTCACACACAAGTGGGACGGCCGATTTGCCGGCCTCAAGGATTTTCCACGCAACCAGCGTCCACCGGTCACGTCGATCTTCTTTGCCTTCCGGGCCATGGTCGCGATAGGTGTCACCCTGATAGCCATCGGGCTGACAGGAGTCGTGTTGTGGTGGCGCAAAGAGCTGTTCACCACCAAGTGGTACCTCCATATTGTGGCGCGCGCCTGGTGGCTTGGGTTCATCGCGATCCTCGCCGGATGGCTCACCACCGAGAGCGGACGCCAGCCCTATGTCGCTTACGGGATCCTTCGCACCGAGGACGCGTTGTCTCCCGTGAGCAGCGCAGTCATCGCAACATCGCTGACGCTGTTCGTGCTCGTTTATTGTGTTCTGTTTTCCATCGGGATCTTCTACATCCATCGGCTCATCTGGAATGGCCCGAAGGGTGAGGCCGTAAAGCCGACGACTCTTCCGGAAGGATTGCCGAACCGCCCGCTCGCTGTGGCAGACAGGTCGACCCGCGAGTCCGGTGGGAAGGTGGCACAGTCGCCGGGACAGGCGGTGCACCAACCCGGACAGGGGCAAATCGCCGGCCAGCCGCCGCAGCAACCCGGTCAGGGCAAGCAATCCTCCGGCCAAACGCCGCAACCCCCTGACGAGGAGCCCAAGCCATGAGTCCCGTCGAGCTGACCGGATCGGCGTACTGGTTACCCCTCATCTGCGCCGCGATTATCGCGATCGCTGTCGCGATGTACGTGGTCCTCGATGGCTTCGATCTCGGAGTGGGCATCCTGTTTCCCTACTTTCCCGAAGAAGTGCAGCGGGATCAGACGATGAACTCCGTCGCGCCTTTCTGGGACGGCAACGAGACGTGGCTCGTCCTGGGCGGCACGGGGCTGCTGGTGGCTTTCCCGTTCGCTTACGCAGTTGTCATGTCGGCGTTGTATGTGCCGCTGATCCTGATGTTGCTCGCACTCGTATTTCGTGGCGTGGCGTTCGAGTTTCGCTGGGTCGCCAAGCCGCATCATCAGAAATGGGATATTGCCTTCGCGGCGGGCTCCACCGTGGCCGCCTTCTGCCAGGGGCTGATGTTGGGCGGTCTGCTGGGCGGGATCCAGGTCGACGGCAATCATTTCGGCGGCGGCGCTTTCGATTGGTTCAACCCCTTCAGCCTGATGTGCGGCTTCGGCCTCGTGGTGGGCTATGCCTTTCTCGGCGCCTGTTGGCTCATCATGAAGACGGTCGAAGGGGTGGAGCAGATCGCGCGGCGACTGGCGCGCCCGCTCTGCATCGCCTTCCTGCTTTTCATCGTGCTCGTGAGCGTATGGACACCACTCGAGTTCGATCGGATCGCGGCGCGTTGGTTCAGTGTTCCTAACATGTACTATCTCGCGCCGGTCCCGATCCTGACGCTGGTGCTGGCCGTGGTCTGCTGGCGCGGAATTGGTGGGAAACATCCGGGCCGCGCCTTCTTCGGCGCGGTGGGGCTGTTTGTGGTGGCCTTCATCGGGCTGGCGATTTCAACCATGCCTTACCTCGTGCCGCCGACCCTTACGTTGTGGCAGGCCGCCGCGGCGCCGAAATCGCAGGGATTCATTCTTGCGGGGATGTCGTTCATGGTGCCCATCATTCTCGGGTACACCGTGTTCGTGTATCGCACGTTCCGGGGGAAGATCCGACCCGGAGAGGGGTATCATTAAAGAGCCGCTACGGGGCGCTCGCCACGATCGTGCCCTGGTGAAACACGATCTTCCAGCCGTCCGTGGAGCGTCGCCAGATTGTCGACCGGCGGGTAATGCGCTCACCCTGCCGGAGTGTGTAGGTCAGCAGGTAGATCTCTGCCGCCAGTTCCTGGCAACGGAAGTCGGTCGTTTCCCAGAGTTCCTCGTCGGGTGTGCGGATGCGCTTTTCCAGCACTTCCAACGTGGACTTGCGCGTGTAGCGACGCCCGGACGCGCCCACCTCCCAGAAGTCGTCGTCAACCATAGCCTCCAGTTCGGCGCGAGTCGTGCCGAATTCCGGCCGGTGAAAGATGGGCTCCCGCTGGCGTAATTCGGCCAGAACATCGAGCAGTTTCGGGTCGGTCGTCGAGGCGAGTTCCATGTTGGGACCTCGGCATGTTGCCCCGGAAGCCGCCATTATCCTCGTCTCGCGCCCGAGCGCGAGAAAAGCTGAATATCTGGTGATTTGCACCCGTTATTCCCCCTGTCGCCCTGGGTCCCGCGCGGTCAAACTATCGATAGCGAGGCGACGATCGCCCATGTCGAGGATCGCGACGATGAATGGACAGGAAGTCATTGCCACTACTCCCAACAAGGCACACATACGCCGGTGGCCGAAGGGCGAACGACCGCGTGAGAAGCTCCTCGCACGTGGCGCACCCGCCTTGTCCGATGCGGAGCTATTGGCCGTGTTGCTACGATGTGGAACTCGGGGACGCAATGCCATCGAACTCGCCCAGGCCCACATTGTGGCGTTTGGGTCGTTGCGGGAGCTACTGATGGCAGAATGGTCGCGGTGGCAAAAGAGGCCAGGCGACGGTCGCATCGGCGGAGTCGGCGTTGCCCGTTATGCCGCCCTTCAGGCCGGGCTCGAGCTAGCTCGCAGGCACCTTCTGGAGCCCATCAAGGTCGGTTCCGCCCTGGCCGAGCCTGACGCCACCCGGAAATTCCTGCTGGCGCAACTGCGCAACCGCCCCTACGAGGTGTTCTGCGCCCTCTATTTGAATAACCGTCACCGGCTGCTCGCCTTCGAGGAGCTCTTTCGGGGCACCACCGACAACGCCACGGTACACATCAAGGAAGTCATGCGACAGGCGATCGTTCACAACGCAACGGCCGTGATCGTTGCCCACAACCACCCTTCCGGTGTTATGGAGCCCAGCCAGGCGGATGAGTACATCACCCGCCGCCTGCGCGATTCCCTCGCGCTCATGGAAGTCCGGATGTTGGATCACGTCATCGTCGGAGACGGCGGTTGCTTCTCGTTTTCGGAGCACGGCCTGCTGTAGCAGCGGGTCCGACGAACCCTACAATTTCACTACAGTTTCAGCACAGACTGCTACAGGCCCGCTTCCTATAGTACGGCCAGGCCTGAGTCATGGAGGTTGGCGATCATATGGACGAGACACCATGTTGCCGCCGTGGTCATTGGACGTCGTTGGGCCTGGTGGCCTGCCTGGCGCTAGTTGCTAGTCTGCCGGCAAAAGCAGGAGATGGGCTGGGTGCGTATATCGGCGCCGGCGTCGGCGAGGGTTGGGTAAAAACCTCAAACGGCTTCCTCCCTGGGATGGGCGCTGGGCCTTTCAGTGAAAGCCACAGCGCGTACCAGCTGATGACTGGCGTGCGTCCGATTCCACTGCTCGGAGCGGAACTCGCCTATGTCGACTTCGGACACCCACATCAGGTGCTGTCGACGGGGGTGTTCGGTTCTGCGGACGTCAGAATGAAAGGCTCGGCTGCCTTCGGCATACTTTATTTGCCCGTGCCCGTAGTCGACATCTACCTGAAAGGCGGACTAGCCCGGATTCAAACGAGCGCGAGCGTGACAGGCATACAAGGGGGCGTGGGAGCGTGCGCGATGGGGCACCCCGATTGCGCGCGCTTCGCAGGGCAAAACAGCGCGACCGTCACACGCTTCGCTGGCGGGGTTGGCGCACAATTCAAACTCGGTTCCTGGGCCCTGCGCGCCGAGTACGAAAGTTTCAGTGCGGCAGGTAAAAATCCGAGCCTTGCAACCATCGG
>DATBCZ010000433.1:0-8915 GCA_036270175.1 Steroidobacteraceae bacterium
GTCTCGGGGGCGACGAGTTTGCGGTTCTACTCGAGCGAATTGCGCTACCCGCTGTAGCACAGCGTATCGCGGAATCGTTGGTCGAGTCATTGAGCATGCCCTTCGTGCTGGGCGGTATGGAAGCGAGAGTCTCGGCGAGTATCGGGCTAGCGTTCACCGCGTCTCGCGGCGAAGCGGAGGCGTTGCTCGCGAACGCCGACATCGCGATGTATCACGCGAAGGCTGCCGGTAAGAGCCGGTATGCCATCTTCGAGCCCCAGATGCAGGATGTGTTGCACGAGCGGCTGCGCCTGGAAGCGGATATTGGCCGCGCACTCGTCGAGCAGGAATTCTTCCTCGAGTATCAGCCCATCATCGATCTGGGGACGCGCAGCCTGTTGGGCGTGGAGGCCCTGGTCCGTTGGCGCCATCCCCGGGCCGGGGTGCTGATGCCCGCGCAGTTCATTCCGGTCGCGGAGGAGTGCGGTCAGATCGTCAAACTGGGTCGCTGGGTGTTGGCTGAAGCCTGTCGCGCGCTGGTGGGCTGGCGCGACTGTGTCGCCGGGGGTAACGGTCTGCGGGTAGCGGTGAACATCTCGGGACGACACTTGCAACACGGCGATCTCGTGGGGGATGTCGCCGACGCGCTGGCGATTTCGAGGCTCGAGCCCGCCAACCTGGTGATCGAGCTGACCGAGAGCACTATCATGTATAACACCGACGTCAACCTGGAGCGTCTCCAGAATTTGAAAGCGCTGGGGGTTCGCCTGGCCCTCGATGACTTCGGCACGGGCTACTCTTCGCTCTCCTACCTGCACCGGTTCCCGATCGATATTCTGAAAATCGACCGCTCGTTCGTCAGCCGCCTGACGATTTCGGAGAACGGCCCCGAGCTGGCTCGTGCCGTGATCACGTTGGGCGAGACTCTGGGCCTCGACATCGTGGCCGAGGGGATCGAGCTCGAGCAGCAGGTCGCCTCCCTGTTGGAGCTGCGCTGTGTCGCCGGGCAGGGCTTTCTATTCGCCAAGGCGGCCGCCCTGGAAGAATTGTCGGGCAGCGCCTTCGTGGCCCGCCGCAACGAGCATTGGACGGCCGCTGCCGCTGACGAGATTCTGTCCGCCAGTGGCCGATTCGCGGCACTCAAGGCGGTGAGTCTTTAGCGACTCACTTATCGATGATGATGATCGGATCGAGCAGTAGATCCCCGACCCTGACATTGTACTTGTAGACCGGCGCGTGCCCCCCTGCGCCAATCTTTTTCAAGGTTCCGACGAAGGTGTTGGTGCGACCCGACCTACTGCTCTTCGGCTCTTCGAACGGCCAGTGTACGAGCTCGCGCACGGCGCCTGACTCGAGTCCCAACTCAAAGAACTCGAGCTCGAATTTCTTATCCTCGCCTTTGCTCGTCCACGTGATCTGGGTTCCGTGGGGAACCCGAACGTGCCCCCCGTTCGCTCCACACGTCACCGTGCCGTTCTGCACGTCGATTTGTATCGTCGCCATGATCCCGCCCTTTCTTGATGTGAGCTGCGGCGGGCATTGTACTGTAACCTCCGCCTCAGGGGTGTCCCCTGAGTTAGCTAATCACTGCGGTTAGAGGAGTCGATTCAATGCGTTACCCGATGAGTGCCATGGTTGCGCTGGTGCTGGGCTCTGCGGCGCCGCTCCTGGCAGCCGAAACCTATCACCTCGAAAAAACCCATGTCGATCTGCTGTTCTCGATCGATCACGCCGGCTTTACCGAGAAACATGGCTCGTTTCGGGATCTGGACGCGACACTGAACTATGACGCGCAGAAACCGGAAAACAGTCAGCTCAGTGTTACGGTCAACACGGGTTCGGTCGATACCGGGTTTCCGGCGCGCGACACCGACCTCAAGAGCGAGAAGTTTCTCGATGTGGTGAAGTATCCGCAGATGCGGTTCGAGTCGACCAAGGTGACCGTCGATCCGGACCACACTCTCCGGATCGACGGTCAGCTGAGTCTGCATGGCGTTACCAAGCCACTCACCCTGCACGCCAAGCTCAACAAGGCCGCGCCGAATCCGTTCGATAAAAGACCGACACTGGGTTTCAGCGCGACGGGCTCACTCAGGCGCAGCGATTTCGGCGTCTCGACCTACCTGCCGATGATTGGCGACGTCGTGACCCTCACTATCGATGCCGAGTTCAATCGACCGCTTTAGAGCGCCGGGCGAGCGGGTACTTCTCCCGGAGGGGCGCCCGGGTTGACGAGCGGCAGCCCGAGGAATATGATGTGCATCATATTAATGCAGGCCGAGCCGATGAGCCGAACTCCCAACAGCCAAAAAGAAGCAACGCATGAGCGCATCGTCGATGTGGCTGCGCGCGCGCTTCGCAGGAATGGCTATGCGGGTGTGGGCGTCGCCGAAGTGATGAAGGAAGCGGGCCTCACGCATGGCGGCTTCTATGCACACTTCGATTCGCGCGAGGCGCTGCTCGTCGCGGCGCTGGAGCGCGCCAGCGACGAGAGTTATCAAATCGTGGCACGCGTGGCCAGGCAGCGTGTGGGCAAGGGCGTGAGCGCGTTCCGCGCGCTCGTTGAAACCTATCTCGGCGATGAGCACCTTGCGTCGCTTGAAATCGGCTGCCCGGTGGCTGCTCTCGGCAGCGAAATGCCCCGCCAGTCCGAAATGTTGCGTGCTGCATCGGCAGTGCGCGTCCAGCGCCTGATCGCGTCAGTGCGCGCGCTGTTGCCCGGGGCGTCCCTTACGGCGGCTCGTATGGTTGCGAGTACCCTCGTTGGGTCGCTGCAGCTCGCGCGCGCGTTGGGCGATAACGCAGAGGGGCGTGCATTGCTCTCGACCACCCGCAAGTCACTTCTCCAGCAGTACGACTCACCAGTCGAGCACTGATATCGACCTTGAAGGACGTGGCCTTTCGATTCGGCCACCCTTGAATATGATGAACATCATATAAATGATCGCCAACTGAACTCCAGGAGCTTTTATGAAGATCGCCAATTCCACTGTAATCGTCACCGGGGCCAATCGCGGCATCGGCCTGGCTTTCACGCGCGAGCTGTTGGCGCGTGGTGCCCGCAAGGTGTACGCGGGGGCCCGCGACCCCTCGACGATAAAGGAGCCCGGTGTTACAGCCGTCCGCCTCGATGTCACCAAGCCCGAGCAGGTGGCCGCGGCCGCGGCGCTGGCCGGCGACGTAACGCTGGTCATTAACAACGCGGGTGTGGGACAGATGGGCGGCTTTCTAGCGGCCGACAGCGAAGAGGTCGCACGTCGTCAGCTGGAGACCAATTTCTTTGGAATGCTGCGCGTGAGCAAGGCATTCGCGCCAGCGCTCGCCGCCAACGGCGGGGGTGCGCTGGTCAACGTGCTCTCCATTGTCTCATGGGTGAATAGCGGAGTCCTGGCGGCCTATGCGGCCAGCAAGTCGGCCGCCTGGTCGTTGACCAACTCGCTGCGCCACGAACTGGCGGCACAAAAAACGCAGGTGCTGGCGCTACACATGGGCTTTGTCGACACCGATCTCGTGCGAACGATCGACGCCCCGAAGACGAGCCCGCAAGACATCGTCAAGCGCACGCTGGACGGCCTCGAGGCGGGCCTCGACGAAGTGTTGGCTGACGAGTGGACGAAACAGACGAAGCAGGGCCTCACGGCACCGCGGCCGAGTTACTTCCCCGCGGTGTGAGTATTCGGGGTGAAGGTTAGGCCGGCGCGTCTGACGAGGCGCGCCGTCAGACGCTCTCCCATTGCGGCACCGGGAGTCCAAACCCCGCCCCGTACTTCCTTCGCATCGCTCAGCAGACAAAGCGCGGTTTCGGCAATCATCTTGGAGGTTGAGCCGTACCCGGGATCCCGGTCGCCGGTCACTTTGGTCTCGAACGTCGCAGCCGACGGGGTCGACCCCATGAATAGGATTTCATAGGACCCGGCTTCACGCTCCTGCAGGCTGGGTCCTTCGCCCGGCTTCGGTCCCTCCGCCTTCGCGAGACCCGCGTTCGCGGCAACGATGGCCTTCGCGGCCGCCTCGCCCTGCGGCCCCGGTCCGGTGACCATCATCTCTTCGTAGATGAAGTCCGCGCCATAGCGGCAATCTTGCAGGTAGTTAGAACGATGGACATTCCGGGTGTTGATTGTCGCCATCAGAAATGGCGCCAGCCATACACCCAGCGTAGCGTCGAACTGTGGCGCCGTGGCGTCCGGCTGCTCCGGACCGCGGAACCCCGGCGTCAACGAGAATGGGTCATTGAGCAATGTTCTGACGGCGGGGTCGGCTGCCGCCCCCACACTTGCACGCAGGCTGGCCAAAGTGCCGCCTGAGAGACTTCCTCGCACCTTCAGAACGCGAGCTTTCACGAGTTTGAGCGGCGCTTCGCCGGCGGCCTCCGCTGCTCGTTGCAGGGTGAGTACGCCGAGCTCGAAGGGTATGGAGTCGAATCCGCAGGAGAACACGATCCTCGCGCCCGTCGAGCGCGCCACCCCCTCGTGGGCAATGATCATGCGGTGCATCCAGGCTGGCTCGCCACAGAGGTCGATGTAGTCGGTGCCGGCGGCCGCGCATGCTGCGACCAGGGCCGACCCATAAAGTTGATAGGGTCCGACCGTTGAGATGCAGACCCGTGTCGCCCGCACTAGACGGTTCAGCGACGAGGCATCGTCGGCGTCCGCGACAATGAGGGGAAAGTCGTCCGGCAGCCCAATGGATTTGCGCACGCCCGTGAGCTTTTCCCGGGACCGGCCGGCGATGGCCCAGCGCAAAGTTCCTTCCGCGCCGTAGCGAGCCGCCAGATGCTCAGCGACCAGCTTGCCGGTGAATCCGGTAGCTCCATAAACCACGAGATCGTGTTCAGCAGAGTCGCGCATGGCGAACTCCTGTTCAGTGTGCGCCGTGGCACAGGTTATATACCTAAATCGAGGCGTTTGCGGCCCGTGATCATTGGCATACTTCGACTCGATGACGCTGAACTCGGGGATGGGATGACTGGAATTCAAAGAGCGGGCGAGCATGCCTCGACCGGACTCCTGCTACTGCTGGGCGCGATGTCCGCTTTCCCACCCATTACCACCGACATCTACCTTCCGGCCCTGCCGGAGCTCACCCACAGCTTGCGAGGCACGATCACCGAGGGGCAGGTCACCCTGGCGGTGTATTTCGTCGGACTAGGGCTCGGGCAACTCTTTTATGGTCCCTGGTCGGACCGGAAAGGCCGGCGTCCGACCATGCTGGTCGGGGCGGCGATCTATCTCGCCGCAAGTGTCGGCTGCGCGGTCGCCACGAGCATGAACGAGATGATTGGCTGGCGCTTTCTCCAGGCGATCGGGGCGTGCTCTGGTGTGGTGATCTCCACGGCGGTCGTCCGTGATCGTTTCAACCACCAGGAGTCGGCACGCATCTTCTCCATGCTGCTCACGCTTCGGGGTGTTGGCCCGATTGTGGCTCCGTTGGCGGGCGGAGTGATCGTCACGTGGCTGGGGTGGCGTGCGATCTTCTGGGCCGTGACACTGTTTGGGGTGACTCTGGGTCTCTCGGTGCTCTTGGGCTTGCAGGAGAGCCGGACCGAGGCGGTCGCTGCCCGCGCGCGCTCCGAATCACCTCTCGGTGCCTACGCCGCGGTGCTGAAGAACCCGCGCATCCTGGGATACATGCTGACCAGCGGCTTGAACTTCTCCTGCATGTTCGCCTGGATTGCGGCTGCCCCTTACCTGGTCATCAGCCTCTACAAGGTGCCCGCTTTGTACTTCGGCTGGGTCTTCGGGGTCAACGCGGCCGGCTTCATGATTGCGGCACAGATCAACCGGCGCCTCCTGAAGTCCTATCGGTCAGACGACATCCTGCCCCGTGGCGCGATTGGCGCCGTGCTCGCCGCTGTTGTGTTGTTGGTCGACACGCTGACGGGGTTTGGCGGAGCGCTCGGAGTTTTCGTGCCGCTGTTTCTCGTCGTTTCCTCTCTGGGATTCGTCTCAACCAACGCAATGGCCGGAGGGTTGGCGGTGGATCCAACTCGCGCCGGCGCCGTTTCGGCGCTGTTTGGTGCCAGCCAGTTCTCGGTCGCCGGGCTGGCGACCGTGGGGGCGGCACTCCTGTCGCGTCAACCGGGTTTGGCCATGGCCGCTGTGATCATGGTCTGTGCGCTGGGCGCATTGATTTTCCCGCTTCGGCTGCTTGGGCAGCGGCGAGCGAGTGCGGCCTGAACGCCGGACCGCCAATGTGCAGTCGCACAAGATAATCGAATTGTGACGCTGTAGCCGATCCCAGGGATCTTTGCACCGCATCGTTCAAGGACCCCGGTGCGCGGCCGATTTACGATCCCCGCCTAAGCTCCCGCACGAGAAATTCGCGGTCGCGTCAGCATACTTCTTTATAAAATTAGTTTTATCTGGAGACCGGTTCATGTTTTCTGAGATGAAGGTGAGTACTCGCCTGGCCCTGGCTTTCGGCCTGGTTCTCGTCCTGTTGGTCGGTGTCATCGGGCTCGGTATCAGCCGCATGGCGCGCGTGAACGAGGGGCTGCGTACCATCACGGAGCAAAACAACGCCGAAATGAATCATGCCACCAGAATGCGCGCCGCGGCGTTCCAGACCTCGATCAGCCTGCGGAATATGATGTTGATGAGCGAAGCGGACAAGCTCAAGGCGGAAGACGTCATCCTCCACAAGGCGATCCAGGAGTTCGACAGCGAGGCCGACGCGCTCGAGAAGATGTTTCAGTCAATCGCGACCACGACGCCGACCGCGAAGGAGTTGCTCACCAGCGTCAAGAACCAGTGGCAGGCGCTGATCCCGGAGTTCGAGAAGACCGAGGCGCTGGGTCAGGCCAACAAGAAAGAGGAGTCTTTCAAATACTATTTTGAGTCGGGCGGCTCGCGGAACAACGCCGCGATGCGTGACACGCTGGAACAGCTGTCGTCATATGAAGAAAAGCTCAGCGACGAGGAAGTCAGCAAGGCGCGCGAGACATATGCCAACGCGCGCCTCATGATGTTGACTCTTGGCGCCGTCGCCGTCGTCCTGGCGATTGCCGCCGCTTTCCTGGTGACGCGCAGCCTCATCAAGCAGCTCGGCGGTGAGCCGGGCTATGCCGCCAACGTCCTGCAGGCCGTGGCGGAGGGTGACTTGTCCGTTTCGGTCGTCATCGCCAAGGGCGATGACAGCAGCATGCTGTTTGCCGTGCGCAACATGATCGACAAGCTGAAGCAGGTCATCTCGGGACAGCAGCGGCTGGTCGAGGCCGCCAACCGCGGCGAATTCAACGAGCGGGTTGACCTGGCCGGTCTCGCGGGCTTTCAGAAGGATTTGGGTGAAGGTTTGAACAAGCTCGCCGAGACGACCGGCTCGAGCATCGAAGACGTCGTGCGCGTCATGAAGGCCCTCGCGGAGGGAGATCTGACACAGACGATCGACAAGGCATACCAGGGCTCGTTCGGCGAGTTGAAGGAATATGCCAACGGGACGGTCCTGAAGCTCTCCGCCATCATCAGCGACGTGAACGCGGCTACGGATGCGCTGACCAGCGCGGCGGAAGAGGTGAGCAGCACTTCGCAGACACTCTCGCAAGCCGCCAACGAGCAGGCCTCCGGGGTGGAGGAAACCAGTGCTTCACTCGAGCAGATGACCGCCTCGATCGCTCAGAACACGGAAAACGCCAAGATCACCGATACGATGGCGACCAAAGCGGCCATCGAGGCCGCCGAGGGCGGCGAGGCCGTCAAAGCGACGGTGACGGCGATGAAACAGATCGCGCAGAAGATCGGCATTATCGATGACATCGCTTATCAGACCAACCTCCTGGCACTGAACGCGGCGATCGAGGCGGCACGCGCTGGCGAGCACGGAAAGGGCTTCGCCGTGGTTGCGGCGGAGGTACGCAAGCTCGCCGAGCGCAGCCAGGTTGCCGCTCAGGAGATCAGCACCGTGGCAACCGGGAGCGTGGAGCTCGCGGAGAAGGCCGGAGCTCTGCTGACGGAAATGGTCCCGAGCATCAAGAAGACATCAGACCTCGTGCAGGAGATCTCAGCTGCCTCGCAGGAGCAGTCCTCCGGTGTCGGGCAGATCAATGGAGCGGTGGCACAGCTCAGTCAAACGACCCAGCAAAATGCTTCGGCATCGGAAGAGCTCGCGGCGACCTCCGAGGAAATGAGCGGACAGGCAGAGCAACTCCAGCAGGCCATGTCGTTCTTTAAGATCTCGGGCGCCGGAGCGCGGCCGTCCGCCCGCAAGGCAGCCGCCTCGCGCAACTCGCGCGGATCGCAGGCGGCCGCTAAGGGCCGTGCGCCTGTCAAGGCGGACGACGAACAGTTCGTCAAGTTCGCCTGAGCGGCATCCGCGGGAGAGCAACCATGTCTCAGGCAACTACGCAGGCTCGCGCGACAGCCCACGGGCCCACCCCGGGTCAGCTGGGCTCCAACGAGCAGATACACCAGTACCTCACTTTCGTGTTGAGTGGCGAGGTCTTTGCGATCGGCATTCTTGCGATCAAGGAGATCATTGAATACGCGCATCTCACGGCAGTTCCCATGACGCCACCGTATGTTCGTGGAGTCATCAACCTGCGTGGCTCGGTGGTTCCCGTCCTCGATCTTTCTGTTCGCTTCGGCAAGGACGCTAGCCCGGTCACGAAGCGTACTTGCATCGTAATCATTGAGATTCACCACGGTGGTGGTGAGCGCCACGATGTAGGCGTCGTCGTCGATACTGTGAACGCAGTGCTCGATATCCCCGTTGGCGACATCGAGCCGCCGCCGAGCTTCGGGGCGCGCATTCGCACCGATTACCTACAGGGAATGGCCAAGGTGAACGGTCGGTTCGTGATCCTGCTCGACGTGAACCAGGTACTGGCCGCGGAAGAGCTGCTCGCGCTCGCGGAGGCAGGCGAGCCGGATGTCGCCGGTGCAAGCAGCTAGCCATTTCGCGGCCCCCGGTACCACCTGCCAAGGCCCACCCTGGTACTGGCC
>DATBCZ010000434.1:0-5304 GCA_036270175.1 Steroidobacteraceae bacterium
GTTGGTTGTCTTGGGGGTGGTGGTCGGGGGCGTGAGTCCGCCCGGGGATGTGGGTCCGCCCGGGGGCGTGACCTGTCCGCCCGGCAGCGTCGGAATGCCGTTCGACCCAGGCGTGCCCGGCTGTCCCGGCACCGGAGTGGTGGTCCCGCTGCCCCACAGGGGCAGGTCCCCACGAGGCGCGCTGACAGCGTCTCCGACGATGCCGCTGAGCGTGACATACCAACCATGCTTGTCATCGGCCTTGACGTCCGCAGGGCGCACCATGACATCCATGCGGACCATCCCCTGAACCGCTGTGGGTACGACCTCCTGGCGCCAGTGCCATTTCTGTCCGGCGTAATCGAGGTCACCGTCGGAGTTTCCTTGCTGCGGAGCCTGCCCGGGCTGCACCTTCAGCCGCTCCTCAGCGATGTGATTGAGCGCTACCCACTGCGCCAGCGTTTTGTCCTTCATGTAAAGGACGGTACTTGCGGAGGAGGTCAGGGCTCCCAACACCGCGGCCATGCCGATCGCGACAATCGCCAACGCCACGAGCACTTCGATCAGCGTAAATCCGCTCTCGCGCGGCTTCACGCTACGCAAGCGCTTCATGTCCTGCCTTCCCTGACGGTCGTGTCCACCATCGGCTTCTGAATGATGTTGCCCTTATCGTCCTGCACGACGGTGATACTGCGGATACCGCCTTCGCGCTCCAGGGTCACCTCGAACTGCGTGAGGTCGCCGCTCGAGAAGATCATCACCTGCGGTGTTTTGTCCTTGGCATCTGTGGGCTTCTTCAACACCACCGGACGGGTCTCGACCTTGAGTTTCACGTCGAGTCCGTAAGGCAGCTTGCGCAAGATGAGTGCATCGTCCTCAAAGACGCTGCGCCAGACCGTCCGGTGCACGTCATAAGCGACGAATTCGTAACTGTCGTCCTGGAATATCAGTCCATATTCCCGCGTCTGCAGCTCCGACTGTTCCCGTGCGTAGTTCATGAGGGCGACCAGGCGGTCGCTCTCTTTTTCGAGGTCGCGGTCGCGGCCCGTGAGAGAAACAGATAGAAGGAGGCCAGCCGAGAGCACGCCGATGATGACGACAACAACGAGTATTTCAACGAGCGTGAAACCACGGGCGACCGAGCGGCGACCGAGCGGCGACCGAGCGGCCAGCGAGGGAACCCCCAGCGGGGGCCAGCGGGGGTTAGCGAGGGAACCCCCAGCGGGGGCACCGCCGGTGGAGCGTGGTCCGCTCTTGTGAGTACGTCTCATACGTGGCTGGCTCCCATGCCGCCGGGTCAGTCGGTCATGTTCCAGTTGCCGATGTCAGCATCTACCCCTTCACCACCCGGCTGGCCGTCGGCCCCGAGCGTATACAAATCGTAGTCCTTCACATGCGTGCCGGGACTCGTGTACTGATAGTCGTTACCCCAGGGGTCCTTGCTCACATGCTGCAGGTAGCCGCCCGGACGCCAGTGGCGAATCGTGGGATCGGTAGGCTGCGTGGTGAGAGCCGCCAGTCCCTGGTCCGTGGTGGGGTACTTGGAGTTATCGAGGCGGAACATGGTGAGCGCCGTCTCGAGAGACTGGATGTCCTGCTTGGCCTTCGCGACGCGTGCCTCGTCGACCTTGCTGATCACCTGCGGCACGATGACCGCGGCCAGCAGACCGATGATGATCACCACGACCATGATCTCGATGAGGGTGAAGCCACGCGCGTGGCGCGGAGCTCTGCTACCCTCGTTTGTCTTTGCAATGTAACTCATGAGCTGAAGGTCCCTGTAAAAAGGCGGCATGATGAGGCGCCTACCTAAACGAGCAGGCCCTGTTGCGAGCGGGGCCGGATAATAACAAATGAATGCCAGCCAGCCTGTGACGACCATCCGGCGCGTGCTGACGTCTCTCAATTGCGACGGAAAGTACGGCGTCGGGCTCTTGCTCGCCTGCGCGTTGCTGCTGCTCCCCGAGCTCGGGGGCGACGTTGGGCGCACGCTGCTGCGCTATGACCGGGCTGGCCTCGCAGCGGGACAATGGTGGCGCCTGCTGACGGGACACATCGTTCACCTTGATCTCGAGCATGCAGGTCTCAACAGCCTCGGCCTGGTTCTGATGTGGGCCTTGTTCGCCCGCGACTACAGTCCCCGACAATGGATCCTGATCATGCTCGCGACACTCGCGACCATCGACGCAGGGCTGTGGCTCCGCGATTCGACAGTTGCCTGGTACGTGGGTTCCTCAGGAGCCCTGCACGGTGTGATGGCGGCCGGTACTCTGGCGCATCTGCGGCGCCGCGATCTCGACGGCTGGATCCTCGCAGGGTTCATTGTCGTGAAGCTGTCCTTCGAGCAGGGATCAGGCGCGCTACCTTTTGCGGACAGCGGCGCCGGCGTCGTGGTCGACGCTCATCTCTATGGCGCCCTGGGCGGAGCCCTCCTCGCGGCTTTCCTGAAACCGCGCGCTGAAACGCTATAATCCGCCGTTTTCAGCGGGGACCACTTCAGATGTCGTTTGGCTTTGTTTTTCCGGGGCAGGGCTCCCAGTCGATTGGCATGCTTGCCCCGCTCCTCGCGGTGGACGCAGGTGCGGTGATCCGGACCACGTTTGATGAGGCGTCCACCGTACTTGGCTACGATCTTTGGCGGCTCGTGCAGGAGGGGCCCGAGGATCAGTTGAGCTCCACCGAGCGCCAGCAACCCGCGATGCTGACGGCGGGCGTTGCGACCTGGCGTTTGTGGTGCGGGCACGGCGGACCATTGCCGAGTGTCGTCTCAGGTCACAGCCTGGGCGAGTTCACCGCACTCGTCTGTGCCGGCTCGCTGGAATTCCGCGCGGCCGTGGATCTCGTCAGATTTCGCGGGCAGGCGATGCAGGAAGCCGTGCCACTGGGCACCGGAGCGGTAGCGGCCATTCTCGGTCTCGAGGAGGCCAGTCTCGATGAGGCCTGCCGCGAGGCCGCGCAAGGTGAGGTCGTCGCCCTGGCAAACTTCAACGCCCCCGGACAGATCGCGATCGCCGGCCACACGGCCGCCGTCCAGCGCGCCATCGAGGGCGCCAAAACTCGCGGCGCGAAGCGAGCCGTACTGCTGCCGGTGAGTGTGCCCTCGCATACGATCCTGATGCGCGGCGCCGCGGACCGGCTCGCCGGCAAGCTGCGGAGTGTGGAGATCCGCAAGCCGCAAATTCCGTACATCAGCGCGGTGGATGCGGCTCCTCACCAGGAACCCGCCGACCTTCACGAGCTCCTGGTGCGGCAACTCTCGAGCCCCGTCCGCTGGCTGGATACGGTGCGGGCCCTTTCGGCGACGGGCATTGCGCAGCTGGTCGAATGTGGACCCGGCAAAGTGCTCACGGGCTTAAACCGCCGGATTGAGAAGCGCCCAGGGCTGGAGTTTCTGGCGCTGGAGGATCCCGCGTCGGTAGAGGCTGCCCTGGCAGCCGTAAGAGGGGTAGCGAATGCTCAATAACGATGTGGCGCTCGTAACGGGCGCTTCGCGCGGGATCGGCAACGCCATCGCGATGGCCTTGGCCGGCGCGGGAGCGCGAATCGTAGGGACGTCGACGACCCCCGAGGGCGCGGCGAAGCTCACCGCGCAGCTCTCGTCGCACGGATACAACGGGCGCGGAGCCGTCCTGGACGTCGGAAATGCGGCCTCGATAGAGGCTCTGATGGCTGAGCTCGACGCGGCGGGTGACATGCCCACCATCCTCGTCAACAACGCCGCGATTACCCGCGACACCCTGCTCCTGCGGATGAAGCAGGAGGACTGGGACGAGGTGATTGGCACGAATCTGACGTCTGTGTTCCGTCTCTCGAAGGCCTGCCTGCGGCGCATGATGAAGGAGCGACACGGTCGCATCATCAACCTGACCTCCATCGTTGGCCTGACAGGCAACCCCGGACAGGTCAATTACTCGGCCGCAAAAGCGGGTCTGCTGGGTTTCACCAAGTCGCTCGCGAGAGAGATCGCCTCACGCGGTATCACCGTCAACGCGATCGCGCCGGGATTTATCGACACCGACATGACCCGCGCGCTCAATGATGAGCAGCGGGCGGCGCTGCTGGCGCAGATCCCGGTCGGACGGCTCGGCAGCGCGGCCGACATCGCGGCCACCGTTCTATTCCTCTGTTCCCCGTCCGCCAGCTACATCACCGGGGAGACGCTGCACGTCAACGGCGGCATGTACATGCCTTGACGCGGCGTTGGATCAGCGCCACATGGGCACTCGTGCGGGGGCTACCGGGAACTCCTACCTTTGCGTTTCATGAGAAAAAACAATCACCTCGCCCGTTCGTCGGAAGTGGCACCCGGGGGGGTGTTCCCCTACAATACCGCGCCTTCGCGCCGGCTAAGATCGCCGGCGTCGACCTGAAACAGTACCGATTCTCTAAGACTACAAAAGGACAATCCGCTAATGAGCACAGTTGAGCAGCAGGTCAAGGCCATCGTGGCCGAGCAGCTGGGCGTCAAACAGGAACAGGTCACGAACGATGCGTCGTTCGTGGATGATCTCGGAGCCGACTCGCTCGATACCGTCGAGCTGGTGATGGCTCTCGAAGAAGAGTTCGAGATCGAAATTCCTGATGAAGACGCCGAAAAGATCACCACGGTCCAGCAGGCGATCGAGTACATCAACGAGCGCCGCAACAAGGCCTGACTCTCGTTGTGTACGCAAACGGCCCGCGCCGTTGCAGTCTTTGCGTCAGCGTCCTACGGTATGCTGATCTGCCACGGGGGCCCGGCACACGAATCGCGGGCACCCTCTCTTAATATCCGTCGAGTCTTCATACAGGTAGCGCGTGAGTAAACGTCGAGTTGTCGTGACGGGTCTCGGCATCATCTCTCCCGTGGGGAGCACGGTGAAGTCAGCCTGGGAAGCCGTTTTGAAAGGGGAAAGCGGGATCGGTCCGATCACCCGCTTCGATGTATCCGCGTTTCCGGTGCGCTTCGGCGGAGCGGTGCGCGGATTCGATGTCAATGAGTACATCTCGCCGAAGGATGCGCGGCGCATGGACGAGTTCATGCACTATGGCGTGGCCGCAGGGATTCAGGCGATGTCGGACTCCGGCATCGATATGAGCAAGCTCGATGCTGACCGTTGCGGCGCCGTCTGCGGCGCCGGCATCGGTGGGCTGGGCACGATCGAGGAGGAGTACGGCGCTTATCTGAAAGCGGGCAGCCCGCGGAAGATTTCGCCGTTCTTCGTGCCGGCCACCATTGTCAACATGATCTCCGGTCACCTCTCGATCAAGTACGGCCTGAAAGGCCCGAATCTCGGGATTGTCACCGCCTGTACGACGTCGACCCACGCCATCGGCCTGGGAATG
>DATBCZ010000435.1:0-5888 GCA_036270175.1 Steroidobacteraceae bacterium
GAGGACGCGAGAGCGCTCGTCAGCGGGAATACCTGGCCCGTTGTCGACGACTTTCAAGACGGCTTGGTCACTCCGCCCGCCGCTATTTTCCACCGACACGTCGACACGGCCACCCGCAGGCGTGTAACGGACGGCGTTGTCCACGAGGTTGCGGGTCAGAGTTCGCAACGCATCGGGGTCACCCAGAACCGTCGCAGGTTGGGAGTTGGAAATACCGAGGTCGATCTGCTTCGCATCGGCCAGGGGAACCAGTTCCGCCACAACTTCCCGCGCGATGTCGGCGAGAGGAGTGGATACGCGGACCGGTTCGGCGCGCGGCTCCTGGCGAGCGAATGAGAGCATCTGCTCAACCAGCCGAATGGCGCGCTGCATTCCGGCTGAGAGCTTTTCCATGGCCTCGTCGCGTTCTGCTTCATTCGCGGCTCGCGATAGCATCCCCATCTGCAGATGCAGCGCCGTGAGCGGTGTGCGGAGCTCATGTGCGGCGTCTGCCAAGAAGGCACGCTCTCGATCTAACGCTACACCGAGCCGTACGAGCAGATCGTTGAGCGCGCCGACGAGCGGGCGGACTTCGTCGGGTAGGCGCTCATCCGGAAGTGGGTCCAGTGCATCAACACGCCGTGCCTTGACCAATGTGGTGAGGCGCTGAAGCGGCTGAAGAGCGCTGCCGACGGCAACCCATATCAAGAACCCCAACACCGGCAGAAGCAGTGCAAAGGGCCGGAGCGTCTTGAGCGCGAGATCGACTGCCTGTTGCTCCCGCACGCGCATAGGTTGCGCCACCTGAATGACTTTGGTCATCGCCTGCGCGCCATAGACGCGCCAGCGTCCTTCACTTGTCGTGACGGAGGAGAAACCTAACGTCGTAATATTCGGCAATACGCTATGCGGACGCGACAGATAAACGCGCACGCCGTCCAGCGTCCACACCTGAACTACGAAGTCATAGGCCGCGTCGTTCGCCGGAAGTTGTGCGGCGACGGAGTACTCGACGGGCTCATCGCGGAGGATGAGCGCGGTCTGACGCAAGTGATAGTCGAAGAATGCATCCGCCTCGACAAGAGCATTGTGATAAACGATCAACCCGCCCGTGGCGCCGATGAACACCACTCCCGCGAACAGCCAACCCAACAGGCGCGCCCGGATGGATCTCACGATGCCGGCCTGACCCGGTATCCGACGCCGCGGACGTTGAGTATGAAGTCGTTCCCCAGCTTGCGACGCAGTCCATGGATGTGAACTTCGACGGCGTTGCTTTCGACCTCCTCACCCCATCCGTAGAGACGCTCTTCGATCTGTGCGCGGGACAGTATGTTTCCCGGCCGTTCCATCAATAACTGCAGCAGTGCGAATTCTTTGGGAGATAACGCGACTTCCCGGCCATCGCGAGTGACCCGGTGCGTGGCGGGATTCAGTGCCACGCCCAGGTGCTCGACTTCCGGCTCCGTACGGCCGGACTTGCGACGCAGGAGTGCACGGATCCGCGCGGCGAGCTCGTCAAGATCGAACGGCTTTACGAGGTAGTCGTCCGCGCCGGCATCGAGCCCCTGCACGCGATCCGACACAGCGTCTCGAGCAGTGATAATGAGTACAGGAAGCGTCTGTTGCCGTGCCCTGAGTCCCTGTAGCACCTGCAAGCCGCCCTTGCGCGGCAGGCCGAGGTCGAGCAGCAGCAGATCGAATGCGTTCGTCCGGAGCACCTGTTCGGCCGATTCGCCGTCGTGAACCCAGTCCACGGTGAACCCGTCCCGCTTCAGGCCGGTGCGGATTGCCTCTCCGATCATGGCATCATCTTCTACTAGCAGCAGTCGCACGGTCTTGCGGCGTTCGTGGGTTCATGTCGGGTCGGGACCTGCGCTAAGTATGGCAGCAAAGCACCTTCGAGGACCTCTTGAGCCTGGTTGATCGTCTCATCCGTGACGCGAAGAGCATGGGTATCGAGGTATCGGTGCCCGATGCTTCACGCATGGTGCAGCTCCTGGATGAGCTCGAGAAGTGGAACCGTACCTATAACCTCACCGCGATTACGAAGCGCGAGGATATGGTCACGCATCATCTCCTCGATAGCCTCGCCATTCACGCCGATCTGCAGGGCGTCGCAATCGCGGACGTCGGCACGGGCGCTGGTTTCCCCGGCTTGCCGCTCGCCGTGCTGAATCCCGCGCGTCGCTTTACGCTCATCGACTCCGCCGGCAAGAAGATCCGCTTTGTCTCCCATGCTGCGCACGCTCTGGGACTCACTAACGTGGAAGGTATTCACGCGCGCGTTGAGTCTATGCATCCCAGCATGCCCTTCGATACGGTCATCACTCGCGCGTTCGCCGCGTTACCCGAGATGTTGGAGAAAGTGTTACCACTGTGTGGACCGCAGACTCGCGTGTTGGCGATGAAAGGGAAGTGGCCGCGGGAGGAGTTGGCAGCGCTTCCGGAAGGGTGGCGAGTGGAGCACTCGCGCGACCTGGTAGTCCCTGGGCTGAACGAGGCGCGTTGCGCGATTGTGCTGACGCGGTAGTCGTCTAGCGCGAACTCGTCGACGGCGTCGCCTGAGCCGAGTGCAGCGGCAATGTCGTGGTCTCCTTTATCACCGCGAGCGCGATCGAAGAGTTCACCGACTGCACGCCTGGGAAGCGTGAGAGATGGTCGAGAAAGAACGCCTCGTACGCCTTGATGTCGCGACAGACGATCCGCAGCAGAAAGTCTGTCTCTCCCATCATCGTGTAGCACTCGAGAATTTCAGGGTGCTCACGCACCGCCTGCTCGAATCGCAGCAACGCGTCGCGACCGTGTCCCATCAGTTTCACATGGGAGAACACCGTTACGTTTAGCCCGACTTTCTCGCGGTCGAGAAGCGCGACTCGCCTGCGGATGACACCCAGCTCCTGCAGGCGGCTCATGCGTCGCCAGCACGTCGACGCCGTCATGCCGAGCCGCTCGGCGATATCCGCGGCGGAGAGGTCACCGTGCTGCTGAACGAGGTCCAGAATTCGCAGATCACTGCGATCGAGCTCAACTTGCATCGCTTGTCTCACCGTGCGGCTCCACCGTGAAACGGATAGTTCACCATGATGCTCTGAAGAGCAACTTTTGTGACGCGGCGTGCACGGGGGCCCCGGTAGTCTTGCTGCCCCACAGCAGTGGGATGAGGGGGTGTGACAATGGAAATCTATGCCATGCGCGAGTTCGATGGCCACGAGCTGGTGGTCTTCGGTCACAACGCGAACCTTGGGCTACACGCTATCGTGGCCGTGCACTCGACCGCGTTGGGTCCGGCCGCCGGAGGGTGCCGCATGTGGCCCTACGCGTCGACCGAAGCCGCCGTCGTCGACGTCCTACGCCTCTCGCGGGGCATGACGTACAAGAATGCGATGGCCGGCTTGCCATTCGGCGGCGGCAAAGCAGTCATCATTGGTGACGCCGACACGGTGAAGAGTCCTGAGCTTTTCCAGGCGTTCGGTCGATTCGTCGACTCCCTAGGTGGCCGGTACATCACGGCTGAGGATGTGGGCACGACGACGGCCGACATGGAATCAGTCGCGCGTACGACTTCATTCGTGAGCGGACTCAGTCGCAAGCCGGGTGAGGCGGGCGGCGATCCCGGACCGAAGACCGCGCTAGGTGTCTATCTCGGCATCAAGGCCGCGGTGAAGTTCCGCCTGAATCGATCGGATCTGAGCGGCGTCAGAATCGCGGTGCAAGGCGTTGGTGGCGTCGGCTATCACCTGTGTCGGATGCTCGCCGCGGAAGGTGCCCAACTGCGGGTTGCCGACGTGCGTCCCGTCGCGGTCCAACGCGTGTGTGATGAGTTCAAGGCGACTGCGATACCTGCGGAAAACATTCTTTCAGAAGACGTCGAAGTGTTTGCGCCGTGCGCACTGGGTGCGGTTCTGAACGCTGGTAGCATCCCGCGCCTTGGTGCGCGCATCGTCGCGGGAGCAGCGAACAACCAGTTGGCGGAAGACAAAGACGGTCAGGCATTGCAGGCCGCGGGTGTTTTGTACGCTCCAGACTACGTCATCAATGCTGGTGGAATAATCAGTGTCGCCAGAGAGTACAACGGCGGCACAGAGGCCCAGGTTACGGCCGAGATTCAGGCCATTCCAGGCAGGCTGACCGAGATATTCGAGCGCGCTCGTCGACACGGCCTCACGACAAATGCGGTGGCGGATCAAATGGCCCAGGACCGCATCAACGGCGGCGCGAGAAAAATGGTCGCCTAGGACCAGGCTCCTAAGACCAGGGGCCCTCGGCCCCATGGTCCCATCGGCGCACATCTGCGGGCCCCGGCGCGACGGTGCAGTACACTGTCACCATGAAGCGCGTCATTGCCATAGCGAACCAGAAGGGCGGCGTCGGTAAGACCACCACCGCTGTGAATCTCGCCGCCTCGCTGGCCGCGACAAAACGCCGCGTACTGCTGCTCGATCTCGATCCGCAGGGCAATGCCACCATGGGCAGTGGCATCGACAAATCTCAGCTTGAACGCAGCTCCGTTGACGTTCTGCTCGAGGAAATCGAGCTCACGAGCGCGCTCGTCACGGTGGAGCCTGGTGGCTTCCAGCTCTTGCCCGCCAACCAGGACCTGACGGCGGCGGAAGTGCGGCTGTTGCAGACGCCCGAGGGCAGGGAGACCCGGCTGCGCAACGCCCTTGCGCCGATTCGCGAATCGTTCGATGTGATCCTCATCGACTGTCCGCCCGCACTCAATATGCTCACCGTGAATTCGCTGGTCGCGGCGGATAGCGTCCTCATTCCAATGCAGTGCGAGTACTACGCACTCGAGGGGTTGTCCGCGCTGCTGGGAACGGTGGAGCAGATCCGTGCCGCCGTGAATCCAGGCCTCGAGATCGAAGGCATTCTGCGCACGATGTTCGACCCTCGGAACAATCTCGCGAACGAAGTCAGCGCGCAGCTCATCACGCATTTCGGCGAAAAGGTTTTTCGAACGATCATTCCGCGGAATATCCGCTTGGCCGAGGCGCCCTCCTTCGGCAAGCCCGTGTTGTTTCACGACAAGGAATCACGCGGCGCACTGTCCTATCTCGCGCTCGCCGGAGAGATGATTCGGCGCGAGGAGGAAGAGGCGAGCGTGCACGCAACTGCGGCAGCTCACGCGTCCGCCAGCGCGGAGACCGAGTCAGTGGCGATCGAGCCGCCGCCAGCAAACATCGCGCAGTCCCCCGAGGCTTCGAATGCCGCCGAGACCGCCGACGTCGAAGCCACGTCACCGCAAAGCCCTCGCTACGGCGATCATTAGTCGGACAGACTCGCACCCGACTACGACCACGATCAGGCGCAATCCGGCACATAGGAGCCTGCCCCGGCTTGCGGCCTTCGCGCCCGCCTGTTACGCGCGCTTTGCGCGCTCACGGTCGGACCTGGGTGCGGCCTGGCGGCCCCACCCGTGCGACGCATGCGTCGCACCCGTTACCGTGTCGCCGGATTCGCTATGATCCGCGGCCATGACCCAGAAGAAATCCTCCCTTGGCAGGGGACTCGCCGACCTCCTAGGGCACAGCTCGCCGCGGGCGACGACGCCTGTCACACCGGTCCCGGTGCACGCTCCCACCCCCGGCACGACTGCAAATGGAACGGCGGCTGGTGGTGGGGCCAACGCTGCCGCGAATGTCGCCACTGCCGCAACCCCTGGCACCAACGCCGCGGCGACCGGTGAAGAGCTGACACGGCTGCCCCTCGACCTTCTGCAGAAAGGGAAATACCAGCCGCGTATAGACATGCGCGCCGAGACACTGCAGGAGCTCGCCGACTCGATAAAGGCACAGGGAGTCATTCAACCCATCGTCGTCCGCCCCGTGGGCGTGCCGGGGGTTGGAGAATCGCAGCGCTACGAGATCATCGCCGGTGAGCGGCGCTGGCGAGCGGCGCAGATG
>DATBCZ010000436.1:0-9585 GCA_036270175.1 Steroidobacteraceae bacterium
CCGCCGCTCCAGTGGGCTCACGCCACCTGGACTTGTAGGCGAGTGTTACGTCTGAGCCGCCTATCCGGATCGCGTCTTCGTCAGCCTGGTGCGCCTCGACTTCCCATCTCGATCCATGTGTCGCGACGAGTTCAGCGAGCCCCACGATGGTGTTACGAGTCACGCGGATGCGCTTTGCGTAATCCTTCCACGAGTGCGTCTCGACGAGAATCGTGAAGCGATTTCGCTGCGGGAAATATCCCGTGGAGAAGCGCGGCGAGTAAACAGTCAGAAGGAATCCCGAGGCCGGATCGTCCGTTTTCGCAAGATCCGGATAGAAAGGCAGCGGTAACGACCCCTGTGCGGCGAGCTTATCTATCAACTCGTCGCGTAGTTCGCGGCCGCTCTCGAACAACTGCGGATCGCCTTGGTTGATCGGCTCCGCCTGGAGCGAGATGTCGGGCTCGAAGTCCGCCCCGTCGGTCACGTGAATGTCGGCACAGACGACCGGATCCCACTCGCACAACAGGCCGAGCATCGCCTGCATTTCCGGCGCTTCGGCCTTCATGTAATCGCGATTGAGGTTCAGGTTCTGCGCGGTCGTGCGCCAACCCGTCTGCTCGGGGCCGTTCTGATTCGGGCGATTCCAGCGGCCGAACCGCTCATGACCGTCCACGTTGAACGCCGGGACAAACAGGATGGCAATTCGCTCGAGAACCCCGGGCGCCACCGCGCCTCGCAGGATGTCCCGCAGGGTCATGAATCCCGCGTCCTTGCCGTCGCTCTCGCCGGGATGAATCCCACCCTGAAGCATGAGCACCGGCACTTTACGGGGATCGGCCTTCGATACCAGCAGTGCGAGCATGGCTCGCCCTTCGGCCGAGCGCCCGAACTCGATCCGCCGAACGGCGTCGGGCCATTCACGCGCGAACGCTGAGCAAAGACGCTCCACCTCGTCGGTGCGGCCGGTCTCCCGGAAGCCCGATTGTTCTGCGATCGTGGTGAGGTTCTGATCCGCCATGGTGACGATTCTACGAGAATTCGGCACCCTCAGGGGCTGATACTTTGCGGTGCCAAGTACTGGGCGGAATTGTGCGAATTACGCAAGCCCCGGCAGGTCCTGCTCGCAGAACTGGCGGATCCTCGCGCAGGCCGCGTCGATGGTCGCCGCTTCGGTGGCGAAACAGAGCCGCACGAAATGGGCCGTCTGCCGCCCGAACGCCGCGCCATCCAACACCGACACCTTGCGCCGCTCGTACAGGGCACGCATGAATTCGTATCCCGACAGGCCCGTATCACTCACGTCCAGCAGCAGGAACATCCCCGCCTGAGGAGCGGAGACGCGGATGTTGGGAACGCCTTTCAGCCCGGCGACGAAGCGCTCGCGCCGGACATCGAGGAATTCGCGGAGGTGGCGCTCCGTCTCCGACGCGATCGAGAGTGCCACGAGAGCGGCTTCCTGGATGAAACCGGGAAGACCGAACAGCATGCACATCGACAGGGATTCGGCATGTGCCGCCAGCTCGGACGGCCCCACGAGCCAGCCGGCGCGAAATCCCGGCATGGAATGCGATTTGGAAAGGCTGCCGAGGGTAACGACCCGTTCCGGCAGAGTTGCCGCGAGACTCGGGACCTTCCCTCCGGGCGCCAGACCCGCGTAAACCTCATCCGAAACGATCCAGAGATCGTGTCGGCGCGCGATTGCGCCAATCGCGGCCAACTCCGCCTCGCTAAGAATCACGCCACTCGGGTTATTCGGAGTGGCCCAGAAAATGGCACGGGTGCGCGGGGTGACGAGCGACTCGAGCGCGCCCACATCGGGTCGGAGGCCTGGGCCCGTGGGCGCTCGAATGAGGCGCGCGCCCGAGACTTCAATGGTGGCGGTATAAGTCGGATAGAGCGGGTCGAAGGTAATAACCTCGTCCCCGGGGCCGGCCAGACACATCGAGGCGACAAACAGCGCGTTTTGAGTGCCCGAGAGGCACAGCACGTTATCGGATCGTACGGCCTGTCCCGTCCGTTCCGTGTGCGCTTTCGCAATGGCGTCACGAAGCGCAGGCCGACCCCGCGCGGGAGTGTAATGGGTGTCGCCCGACCGGAGCCGTTCCACCGTGCGCTCAATTACCGCCGCGGGAGCGTTTATATCGGGATCGCCGATACTGAGGATGATCACATCCTCGCCCCGATCGCGAGCCGCCGAAGCCTCGGAGTGGGTGCGCCATGCGTCCGCGCCTTCACCGCCAATGCGCTCAACTAAAGGAGAAAATCTCATGTCGGGAACTCTGCGTGCGTTGTGCCGCTATTGCAACTAAGGAGTGGGACGTAAGAATGCCGTGTGCAGACCTACTTGAATGTCGAGAGGAGGAGGCTGGTCTCGCTTTGCGAGATGCCTTCCACCAACCGGATGCGCGCCAACACCCGGTCAAAGGCTTCCAGGCTGTCGGCCCGCAATTCCACCACGATGTCCCAGCGGCCATTCGTACTGTGCAACGTTGTCACCGCAGGGTCGCCGCGGAGTGCCTTGATAACGGCGTCGACGCGATTGCCTTCGACAGCCACCGTCATCAATGCGCGGATCCGGTGCTCTTCCACCGCGGGTTTGAGCCTGATCGTGTAGCTGGCGATCGTGCCATCGGCCTCCAGCCGGGCCATGCGGTTTTGCACCGTTCCGCGTGACACCCGTAAGGCTTTCGCCAGCGAGGCGACAGAGGTGCGAGCGTCATTGCGCAGGATTGAGATGAGCTGGCGATCGATTTCGTCCACGGCCGGCGCCCCCTTCCGAAGGCCCCGATTATAGCAGAACGCCAGAACCGTCTGACACTTTGCCCATTTCCATATCATTTGTGGGCAGTCTTCTGGCTGCTCTTTAGCCTCGCTTCGCAACACCATGCTCTCTCAAGCGGTCTCGTCCTTAGCCGACGAGTCGTCTCCAGGGGAGTAAAGAGCATGGTCGACTTCATTGGTATCGAGCGCGTTCGCGAGCTCGTTGGGCGCCTCGGCGCGGCACGTTTCATAGAAGAGTTGGCGGGGGAGATCGAGACGGATTACCTCCGCTGGCGCGAATTCGACAAGTCGCCGCGGCATGCGACTCATTCGTCGGTGGGTGTGATCGAGTTGATGCCCGCCTCCGACGGCCAGCTCTACGCGTTCAAGTATGTCAACGGTCACCCTAAAAACACCTCTGTTGGTTTGTTGACGGTGACGGCGTTCGGCGTGCTCTCGGACGTCGTGACCGGATATCCGCTGTTGCTTTCCGAGTTGACATTGACGACGGCGCTGCGCACCGCCGCGACCTCCGCTCTGGCGGCCCGGCGGATGGCACGTGCGGATAGTCGTGTCATGGCGTTGATCGGCAATGGGTCACAAAGCGAGTTTCAGGCGATCGCTTTCCATCACATGCTGGGTATTCGCGAGCTGCGTCTGTTCGATACCGATTCCGCGGCGACCGACAAGCTCGAGCGAAATCTCGCGGCCTTGCGTTTGAATGGGCTGCGCGTCGTGCGGTGTGCATCGACAGCGGCAGCAGTGCAGGGCGCCGACATCGTGACGACGGTCACGGCTGACAAACGCAACGCCGTTATCCTGGCGCCGCAGATGATCGTGGCAGGAATGCACTTGAACGCCGTCGGTGGCGATTGCCCTGGCAAGACCGAGTTGCATCCCGACATCCTGCGCCGCTCCGACGTGCGGGTCGTGGTGGAATTCGAGCCGCAGTCGCGCATCGAAGGCGAGATCCAACAGATGGAGTCGGACTTCCCGGTTGCCGAGTTCACCGACGTGCTCGCGGGCCGCCGCCCTGGACGCGCGAGCGAGCGCGAAGTCACCATTTTCGATTCCGTTGGTTTCGCGCTCGAGGACTTCTCGTCGTTGCGTTATTTGCGGCGGATTCACCAGGAATCGCGCGGCTTGCAGCAACAGGTCGACCTGGTGCCGGATCTCGAAAACCCGAAGGACCTGTTCGGACTGCTGGCGTCCAAGCCCGGGAGCGTCGCCCGACCGGCGGCGGTGTTCGCTTGAGCACCGGGCGGCAGGCGAGCCTCATCGGTGCGCCGACCGATGTGGGGGCCGCCGATCGGGGTGCTTCAATGGGTCCCGAAGCGCTGCGAGTTGCCGGATTGCAGACGGCCTTGCAGGACCGTGGTCTGCAGGTCTTCGATCTCGGCAATCTGAGCGGGCCCGCCAACCCCTGGCTGCCACCCCACGAGGGGTATCGCCACCTGGAACAGGTGGTGCATTGGAACCGCTCGGTACACGATGCCGTGTTCGCCGAGTTGAGCCTGGACCGGCTGCCCATTCTGCTCGGCGGCGATCACTCTTTGAGTATCGGGTCGATCAGTGCCGTCGCAAGACGTTGCCGGGAGGACGGTAGGAAGCTGCGGGTGTTGTGGTTGGATGCGCACGCGGATTTCAACACCAGCGAGCTCTCCCCGAGCGGCAACATTCATGGGATGCCATTGGCATGCCTGTGTGGCTTCGGCCCGCGCGCGCTGGTGGAAATAGCGGGGGCGGGGCCGGCAATCACGCCCTCCTGTGTACGCCAGATCGGCATCCGCAGTGTTGATGCCGGCGAAAAGCGCTTCGTCCACGATCAGGGGCTCGACGTGTTCGATATGCGCTACGTCGACGAGATGGGGATGCGCGAGACCATGGAGCACGCACTCGCCGGACTCGACAGCGACACCCATTTGCACGTGAGTTTCGATGTTGATTTCCTCGATCCGGATATCGCCCCGGGGGTGGGGACCACTGTCGCCGGCGGTCCGACGTACCGGGAGGCGCAGCTTTGCATGGAAATGATTGCCGACACCCGTCGACTCGGGTCGCTGGATATCGTCGAGCTCAACCCCGCTTTCGATGTGCGCAATAAGACGGCTGCGCTGGCGGTCGATCTGGTCGAGTCGCTGTTTGGGAAGAGCACACTGGTGCGGCGACCCGTGTGGAAGCCTGCCTCTGCCGTAAGCGCCACGGCTCCGGTCGACGCAGGAACGTCCCTCGCCTGATAGAAAGTTGCAGGAGCGCTACGGCCTTGCGCAAAGGGGGCTAGCTGGGCCTCGCAGGCATCGTTGCGCCGGCGCGTCGCCACCTTTGTTCGCCCCACCGTAGTGCCCCGGCCCCTACGGTCCATCGGACATGAAATCCACACACGCGCTTCGGTAAACTACGCTATCCGGTATTGAGGCGAGTGAGATCGAGTCATGAGTATGTCTTTGCGCGACCAGCTGATCCAGGCGGGTCTCGGCACCAAAAAGCAGGCCAAGGAGGCGACGCAGCCGAAGAAAGCGCCGTCGCGACACCAGCCGCCACCGATTTCGCCGGAAAAGCTCGCCGCTCAAAAGGCGGCGGCCGCGAAAAGCGCGCGCGACCAGGAGCTGAATCGCCGGCAACAGGAAAAGGCAGCCGCCAAGGCCCGCCGTGCCGAGGTCAAACAGCTGATCGAGCAGCACCGTCTGCCGCCTGTTGTGAGCGAGGAATACTTCAATTTCGCCGATGGGAACCGGCTCTCGCGATTGGCCGTCACGCCCGCCCTGCGTGAGCAACTCATAAAGGGAGCGGTCGTTATCGTTCGCTACGAGGGACACTACGCCGTAGTGCCTGAGTCGGCGGTTGCCCGTATTCGGGAGCGCGACGAACATGCGATTGTGACGCATGAGACCGCGGCTACCGCGACGCCTGCCGCCACTGCGAACGCAGACGGTGACGATCCTTACAAAGACTTCGTAGTACCCGACGATCTCGTCTGGTGAGCAAGTCGCGTTGAGCAATCTCGGCCGGCGGTCGAGTGTGGCGAGCGCTCTGGCTGGGTTTGCCTTGGCGGCCCTCGCGTCGGCTGCTGTGAGCACGCACGCAGCAGCGCTGAAATCGAACCCCGCACGCCTGTCCATCGACGTGAAGCTGCTTTCATCGGATGCATTCGAGGGCCGGGAGCCCGGCACTCGCGCCGAGAAGCGGACCGTTCTTTTTATCGTCGATCGCATGAAAGAGGCCGGCCTCCAGCCGGACGGTAGCCTGGTTGGCGGACGACGCGGTTGGACCCAGGATGTACCGCTCGCCAAGTTCGCTTTTAGCGGTCCAACTGCACTCTCGTTGACGCTCGGTGGTCGCGTGCAGCCGCTCGTCCAGGGGCAGCACGTTTCAATCCGCGCTCCCCAGACAAACGCCGACCAACTTGCGATCGCAAACGCCCCACTGGTGTTTGTGGGTTACGGCGTGCATGCGCCGGAGCGCAACTGGGACGATTACAAAGGCGTTGACCTGCACGGCAAGATTGCCGTCGTGCTGGTCAATGATCCCGACTTCGAGACGGGTAGTGGAGACTTCGGCGGTAAAGCGATGACCTACTACGGCCGCTGGACCTATAAGTACGAAGAGGCAGCCCGGCGTGGGGCACTCGGCGTGCTCATCGTGCACGAAACGGCCGCCGCTGCATACGGATGGGCTACCGTCGTGAACTCCAACACTGGTGCCGTCTATGACATCGTTCGCGCCGATCCTGCGCAGGCGCATGTGCCGCTGGAAGGTTGGATTCAACGCGACACCGCGGTGGCTGTCTTCAAGCAAGCGGGGTTGGATTTCGAGGTCTTGAAAAAGCTGGCGCAGACGCGCGAATTCAAGCCCGTTCTGCTGCCCGGGGTGACGCTGAGCGCCTCGGCGCGTGTAAGTCATGAAGTGATCGTCTCGAAAAACATTCTGGGGCGCTTACCGGGCGCGACGAAGCCCAATGAGACTCTCATCTACAGCGCTCATTGGGATCATTTCGGTCTGTTACCCGCCGATGCGAGTGGCAGCGACCGCATCTTGAACGGCGCGGTCGACAACGGCACCGGCGTGGCGGCACTGCTCGAGCTCGGGCGACTGTTCGGCTCCGCGCCGCGCACGGCTCGTTCGATCGTTTTCATGGCGGTCACGGCGGAAGAGCGCGGGTTGTTGGGATCCGAGTATTACGCGGCCAACCCAATTTACCCTCTCGAGACGACCGTGGCCGATATCAACATGGACGTATTGGGTGTGTACGGTCCGACTCGGGACGTAAGTACGTTTGGCGAGACCCAGAACGGTTTGCTGGCCGACCTCATGGAGGCCGCGCAGGCGCAAAGTCGCACCTACACGCCGGATCCTTCTCCGGAGGCGGGGCATTTCTTTCGCTCGGATCACTTCTCGCTATCAAAACTGGGTGTTCCGGCGATGTCGTTCTCACCCGGGGACGACCTGTTGAGCGGTGGCGTGTCCGCCGGCCGGGCCCACCGCGAGGATTACTACGCTCATCGGTATCATCAGCCTGGTGACGAGTGGACACCGGCGATGGATTTTCGGGGTGAGGCCCTCGATGTGACATTGTTGTACAACCTGGGACGAAAGCTCGCGACCTCGGGCTGGCCGCAGTGGAATGCGGGCAGCGAATTCAAGGAGATTCGGGACAAGTCGGCAGCTCAGCGCCACTGAGCGAGGAGCGATCATGTCAGCTGAATTGCGGATCTTGCAGGCGGACATCACGACGTTGGCCGTTGATGCGATTGTCAATGCGGCCAATTCATCGCTGCTTGGCGGTGGCGGCGTAGATGGGGCGATTCATCGTGCCGCGGGGCCAGAGCTCCTGGCCGAGTGCCGCCTGTTAGGTGGCTGTGAAACCGGTGACGCGAAGCTGACCAAGGGCTACCGTTTGCCTGCGAAATACGTGATTCACGCCGTAGGCCCGATCTGGCACGGCGGGAATTCCAACGAGCCTGAGCTGTTGGCATCGTGTTATCGGAAGTCATTGCAGATCGCCGCACAGCAGGGATCGGTGTCGATCGCATTCCCGAGTATTAGTACAGGGGTTTATGGCTATCCCAAGGAGCTCGCGGCGCCGGTGGCAGTAGCGACAGTCAGAGAGGCGTTGCTGGAGCTCCCCAGCATTCGCGAAGTTATTTTCTGTTGTTTCTCCAAGGGCGATCTGGCGGTTTATCAGCGCATCCTCGCGTAGGGCGCCCTCGCGACGCGACGTCTACCGACGCCTGATTTCACCGTCCAGCCAGCCCACAAAGGCTGCCCGAACGGGCGCGGTCGAGCGCTCACTCGATTCGAGCAGAAAATACTCGCCGAATGGCACTCGTGTGTGTCCCACTTGGGCCAGGCGTCCGGTCTTCAGCTCGGTTTCGATGAACGCGGCCGCCCCGAGCGCTATCCCCTGGCCACGTAGCGCCGCCGTGATCGTCAAAGAGTAGTCCGTGAAATACAGGTGCTTCGCCCGCTCGAACCCTTCCAGGCCCGCGGCGGTAAACCAACTTCTCCACGCGCTTCCCTTGTCGTCATGCAGGAGCCTGTGTCCCAGGACGGCTGCATCGTGCCCCCACTTGGCCGGCCGTCGCCGAACTCCCGCGATAACAGGGACGCCATCCATCGAAAATAACAGACGATGTCGCAAGCGAGGGGGCTTGGCTCCCGTGTCGACATAGCGGATTGCAACGTCAGTCTCACGCCCGAGCACGCGTATCTCGGTTGACGTTTCCAACTCGAGCTCGATTTCAGGGTGAGCGGCGGAGAATCGGTCCAGACGGGGCATCAGCCATCGTGCCGCAAAGGCGGGCTCGATTGAAACTCGCAGGCGCCGCACCGGAACACCACGCACCGCTTCCACGGCCCGCTGAATCCGTAGAAACCCACCGGTCAACTCTGCCGCAAACAGCTTACCCGACTCGGTCAGCTCCACCGCCCGATGGAGACGGCGAAACAGTTCGCGCCCGACGTCTTTTTCGAGGCCGCGTACGTGTCGGCTTATCGCCGCCTGCGATACGTGCAACTCACGGGCGGCCTCGGTGAAACTCAGCCGTCGCGCGGCCGCCTCGAAGGCACGCAGTGCAAGCAGGGACGGTGGGCGTTGTGCCGGCATTGGCAATGCTTCGGTCACGGACAAACTGTTCGCATGAGTTTAAGTTATCCAACGACGGCAGACAAATCGTTTGCGGGATTTACGCCGCAACGATTGAATGCGCACCCAGGGGATCGCTGTGGGGAGGATGTATGAACTTCTACACGTCCAGTGTTGCGTTACTGTGGGTGACAGCCTTTCGCGTGGTTGCCCCGCCGCCCGGCTCGCGCCACTCTGTTTCCCGGACAATGCCTCGGAAGGCCAAGATCGGCATTCGACCGGGAAGACAGGCGACTGACGGAGCATCTCGAACGAGCCTTCCTAGCTGAAATCGATTCGGCGCTCCGGCGGGCCGAGTCCTTCAGGATCCCTGCCCGCCTCACCGCGCTCTTCCCAGTCTGCGCCGCCCGATCGACCGGATTGCCCCTATCGGCGCGCCTGTGCTGATCCTCAACGGCGCCCGCGATCACGGCGCGGGGGGGAAGCCGGCGTGCGGGAATTTCCGAAGACGAGATATTTTTCAGGTGCGATAATGGGTTACGTATCCTGTGCTACCCATTCGGCTGTCTTTGACGGCCATCTCGCACTAGGATGAAGAACCCCGATTCGGGAGAAGGAGTGAAAGCCGTGGCCGACTTGAACCGGATTACACAGAACCCGCTCGTGATGGGCGGCAAGGCCTGCATCCGCGGCATGCGCGTCACTGTTGGCATGATCGTTGGGCAAATCGGCGCAGGTCGCAGCATTGAAGAGCTGCTCGC
>DATBCZ010000437.1:0-2326 GCA_036270175.1 Steroidobacteraceae bacterium
TCCCGCCTGGTCGATGTCATCGACATCGACGAACACGACAACCAGGTCAACATCACTCTTCAATTCAACTGCTCGTTGCGCTACGCGGGACACTCGCCCGCAAGCGAGGGCTCGGAACTGCGATTACGGCTGCGACCAGACCGGGACTGCGGCGCCGCGGCCTCCCCGTCGGCCGGCGGCTCTCTGTCCGCCTCGGGCGAGGTCCCGACTGAGATTCCGCCCATTTCAGGTCCGCGCGGTATTCTGAGCACGGCGCGCCTGGAATCCGCCCTCGGCGGCGAAGTGACCCTAACCCTCACATTCTCCAAGCCCGAGGCCTTCGTCCTCGCGCAGGGAGCGAGCCCGCTGGGAATGCGCGTCCGACTCATCCGCGCCCGCGGCGACAAGCCGCGCATCCTGGTAACGGACCGCGGAGATAGCGCCAGCAATTTTGCCGTCAACCTCGAATCCCAACATGAGCCCTTCGACCCGGCAGTGGTGGAATTGGCCGGGCAGCGCCTGCAAACCAAGGCGTTCGTTTCGGTCATCGATGCTGGCGGCGAGAAGTGGTACCGCCTGAGAGCCGGACCGTTCGATCAACGCGATCTCGCCGAGAGCGTGTTGCGCGCGGCGGTGAAGGACTACCCGCGCGCGTGGCTTGCAGTTGGCGACGACTCCATCACGACCGACCCCAACTCCGCGGTGCCCGAGCCGCCCCTCCCCCCGGTCGAGCCCATCGGCGCCGACAAAGCGATGGACCCGGTGGAGCGCAGACAGTTATTCGACGCGGCCAGCAAGGCACTGCGCGCACACCATTATCCCGAAGCCGTCGAGATGTTCACCAAACTGCAGCGGCAGCCGGAGTTTCCGGAGCGCGCGGCAACGCAGGAATTGCTCGGCCTGGCTCGCGAGCGGGCCGGGGAAATCGCGCAGGCGAAGGCCGAATACGAGGAATACCTGCGTCGTTATCCCAACGGTCCCGCCGCCGATCGGGTGCGCACCCGGCTGAGAATTCTACGGTCAGCGACAGCGCCGGAGCGAAGCGGCGGAGCCGATTCGGCCGCCCGGGCAAATCAAGGTTGGAATATTTCGGGGGGCGCCACGCAGCTCTACCGGCGCGATACCTTCGAGTCCTCTCTCGGAGGGTCGCTACCCACAAAACAGCCCTCGCTGGTCGTCGAGAATGCGATTTTCACCGACACCGACGTGTTTGCCCGACATATTGGCGAGCGCCTGGATTTCTCCTTCCGCCTCAATGCGGGACTCGAAGAGAACTTTCTGCGCGACAAGGCGCTTGCGGTTGGCGAGCCCAACCTCGACAACCGCGTGCGCGTCACGACTGCATTCTTCGATCTCGACGACAAGCTCACCGGACTGCGCGCCAGGATCGGCCGGCAGACCGCAACGACTGACGGCATCTTCGGCACTTTCGATGGTGCGATGTTGCAGTACCAGCTCGAGCCGGGGTGGGCGCTGCGTGGCACGGTGGGCAGCCCGATTCTGAATGCCCAGGACAATCTCGATACGGGGCGGCGCTTCGAAACGCTGGCCCTGGATTACGGCCCGGAGTTGGCGCATTGGAACTCGAGCTTCTATGTCACACAGGAAACCCTGGAGGGCTGGCGCGATCGGCAGGCCGTCGGTACAGAGTGGCAATACTTCGTCCCGGGCCGCTCGGTCGTGAGTTACGTCGACTATGACACGCAATACCACTCACTCAACGCCGCGGTCCTTCTCGGTACAGTACAACTGCCTGACCGTTGGTTGCTCACAGTCGATCTGGAACGTCGCAACGCCCCTTTGCTGACGACCGAAAACGCACTGATTGGGCAGGTCGGCATCGGTACCCTGCCGCAACTCGAGCAGACCTACTCCCAACAGCAGATCTTCCAACTCGCCAAAGACCGTACCCCGATGCTTTCGACGTATAGCGTCTCGGCCATGAAACAGCTCGGCGAGCGCTTCCAGGTGATGTTTGATGTATTCGTCACCCAGGAGTCAGCGACACCGGCCTCGGGGGGTGTGGAGGCGATCCCCGGCGCCCAGGGCAACGATATCTCCTACCAGGTGCAGTTCTTCGGCACCGGGTTGCTGAGCAATGCCGACTTTCACCAACTGGTCCTGCGCTACGACCACCTGCCGACCGCGGATTCGACCGGTGTGGACTACATCGCCCGCTACCCGCTCTGGGGCTCATGGCGCATCGGGCCGCGGTTCCTGGTGCAGCGGATCGTGAACGACTCGGGGCCGGTTCAGTACGTCTACAATCCTTATGCGCACGCGGACTGGCAGCGCCGTGGAAGAATGGTGGAGATCGAGGCCGGCACCGAAATAGGCCGCAATCCGG
>DATBCZ010000438.1:0-7671 GCA_036270175.1 Steroidobacteraceae bacterium
CAAAGGCGATGTCGTGCACGCCGTCATTCACAACGCCGACTGGAAAAGCGCACGCATCGAGGGCGATTTGACGAGCGGCACGGATATCGCCCAGGCACGAGGCAACCTGCGGTTAGGCATGAGTCAGTTGAGCGACCTCAACAGACTCCTGGGCAGCACCCTCCAGGGCAGCATTTCCGGTGACGCGGCATTGACGCCGGTGTCAGGTCATACACACGCGAAAATCAACCTCGCGGCCCACGACATAGTAGCCGGAGGTGTGACCACCAATGGGAAGCTGACCGCGACCGGTACGATGGATGCTTTAGATGTGCACCTCGATGCGCAGTCACCGGCAGTGGGGGGCGAGCCGGCGAGCGTGACGGCAGCAACACGGTTAAATGTCGGCGGACACCAGCTGCAGCTCGCCAGCCTCGAAGCAAAGTATCACGGCCAGACGGTGCAGTTACTGTCCCCGGCCACCGTCTCCTTCGCCGACGGGTTGTCTATCGGCGACCTGAAACTCAGGGCGCAACAAGCGCTGCTCGAGCTTGACGGTCGCATCTCGCCGACCCTGGACATGCGCGCATCGCTCAAGCAGGTCAAACCGGAGCTGGTCAACGCGTTCGTGCCGGGACTGCTGGCCACGGGGACGGTTCAAGCCAACGCAGAACTCCAAGGAAGCACGGCCGCACCGACGGGCAAATTGCACGTAGAGGCAACCGGCATTCGCGGCGCAAACGACGCGGCACGCGGGCTTCCCGCGCTCGATATTCATGCTGATGCGCAACTGATGGCGAACACGGCGAAGATCGATGCGAAGCTCACTGCCGGCAGCGCCTCGCACCTGACACTGGCCGGCAATGCCCCACTCGCCGCCGATGGCGCCATGGACTTGAAGCTTGCCGGCAATCTGGATCTCGGCTTGCTGAACCCCCTGTTGGAAGCGGGCGGTAAGCACGTCACGGGCACGCTGACAGTCGACACAACCGTGACCGGTGCGGCAGCAGCGCCCGAAATAGGGGGCACCGTCAAGTTGGCGAACGGCAGCGCTCGCGACTACACCCAGGGCATCAATCTGACGGAAATTACCGGACAGTTCGCCGGCAGCCACGGAACACTGGAGATCCAGAGCCTCACGGCGAAGGCGGCACCCGGTAACGTGTCGATAACCGGCACGATCGGCGTCCTGCAGCCACACATCCCCGTGGATCTCAAACTAACAGCGAAGAATGCGCAGCCCATTGCGAGCAACATCATCACGGCAAATCTCGATGCTGACATTCACGTCAGCGGCACGGCGCGTGAGAAGCTCGAGGTGGAGGGTAAGATGCGCGTGAATCGTGCCAACATCGAGATCCCGAGCGGCTTTCCTCCTGACGTCGCGGTGCTCGATGTCCGCCGCCCGGGACGGGGTCCGCCACCCCCGCCCGAGAAACCACTGGTCATCAACATGAATGTGACCGTGGATGCGCCACGACAGATCCTGGTTAAGGGCCGCGGACTGGATGCGGAGCTCGGTGGCGAGATCAAAATACGCGGCACCTCGGAGACACCCGTGGTCAGCGGCAACTTCGACCTGCAACGAGGTACCTTCACGCTGGGCAGCAGCCAACTCACCTTCAGCTACGGCACCGTGACATTCAACGGCCAAGGCCTCAAAAAGAAGATCGATCCGACGCTCGATTTCGTGGCTCAGACGCAAGTGCTCGAGGTGACGGCAACGGTCAAAATCACCGGGCTCGCCGATTCACCGAAGATCGAGCTGAGCAGCACTCCCGACCTCCCCCAGGATGAAATCATGGCGCGCCTGTTGTTCGGCGAGAGCGCCGCACAGCTCACGGCGGTGCAGGTCGTCCAGATCGGGGCAGCGCTGGCCCAACTAGGCGGAGGTGGCGGTGGTCTCAACCCACTCGTCAAACTCCAGAAAACCCTGGGGCTCGACCGGCTCACAGTAGGTAGCGACAGCAACCCGACGACGGGCGCGAATAACCAGACGAACAGCGGTTACAGCGTCGAGGCGGGCCGGTATGTGTCGAGTCGCGTCTTCGTGGCGGTAAAGGAAAGCACCACGGGCACCAGTCAGCTGGTGGTGGATGTCGACCTCACCAAACACCTGAAGCTGCAGACGCGGCTGGGTAGCGGCTCCGGCTCCACGACGACGCAGGGCACGACACCGGAGAACGATCCCGGCAGCAGCGTTGGCCTGGCGTACCAGTTTGAATACTAGCGCCAGGGGCCGCGCAAGCTTCGGGCTCGCTGCGCGCGCATTACGCGCTCGCGAGCGGCACCAGTAGCGCGAAGGCCCTCAGGTTGCCTGCGGCACGCGCACCCTGATGTGCAATTCGCGTAACTGCGCTTCGCTGGCTTCAGTCGGCGCATCCGTCATCGGATCCGCAGCCGTCTGTGTCTTCGGGAAAGCGATCACTTCGCGAATGCTATCGGCCCCTGCCATCAACATGGCCAGCCGGTCGAGGCCGAATGCGATGCCACCATGCGGAGGCGCACCATACTTGAGCGCGTCGAGCAGGAATCCAAACTTCCGCTGCGCCTCTTCAGCATCGATTCCGAGGAGATCGAACACCGTCGACTGCATCTCCTGCCGGTGAATACGTACCGAGCCGCCGCCGATCTCGGAGCCGTTCAACACCATGTCGTAGGCTTTCGCAATGGCCTTCTCGGGATCCGAGCGCAGGGCCGCCGGATCGTCGTTCGCCGGCGAGGTGAACGGGTGATGCATGGCCGCCCAGCGCTTGCCGTCCGGGTCCCATTCAAACATCGGGAAGTCAACGACCCACAACGGCCGCCAGCCTTCCTGCACGAGCTTCAGGTCCTGTCCCACCTTCAGTCGGAGGGCACCGAGCGCGTCATTCACGACCTTGGCGCTGTCCGCGCCGAAGAAAATGAGGTCGCCATCCTGCGCGCCGGTCCGCTCCAGCAAGCCCGCCACGGCGGCATCGTTCAGGAACTTCACGATCGGAGATTGGAGCCCGTCGCGACCCTTGGCGCGCTCATTCACCTTGATATAGGCGAGACCCTTTGCACCGTAGCGGCCAACAAACGCGGTGTACTCATCGATCTGCGAACGCGGCATCGAGTTGCCGCCCGGTACGCGCAGTGCCGCCACGCGACCGCGGGGATCCTTGGCAGGGCCGGCGAATACCTTGAAGTCACAGTCCTGCACCAGGTCCGCGACATCGACGAGCTCCAGCGCGATACGCAGATCGGGCTTGTCGGAGGCATAGCGGCGCATCGCCTCCGCGTAGGTCATGCGCGGCAGGGGATTCGGCAGGTCGACGGCCAGAACTTCCTTGAAGAAGTGGCGCACCAGGCCTTCCATGACCCCCATGATGTCGTTCTGCGTGAGGAACGAGGTTTCGATATCGAGCTGCGTAAATTCGGGCTGGCGGTCAGCACGCAGATCCTCGTCGCGGAAGCAGCGGACGATCTGGTAGTAGCGGTCGAAGCCGGCCACCATCAGCAGCTGTTTGTAAATCTGCGGCGACTGTGGGAGTGCGAAGAACTTGCCCGCATGCGTACGGCTCGGCACGAGGTAATCGCGCGCGCCCTCCGGCGTTGTCTTGCCCAGCATCGGCGTCTCGAGATCGATGAAGCCGTTCGAGTCGAGGTAGCCGCGCATGGAGCGGGTAATGCGATGGCGCAGCCGCAGACGCTGGTTCATGACGTCGCGCCGCAGGTCGAGGTAGCGGTACTTGAGCCGGGTCTCCTCGCCCACGGTCTCATCGAGCTGGAACGGCAGCGGCTCGGAGCGGTTCAGCACTTCGAGCTCTCGCGCCAGCAGTTCGACACGCCCGGAGCTGAGGTTCGCGTTCTCGGTCCCCGCCGGTCGCGCGCGCACCAGCCCGCGAACCTTGATCACAAACTCATTGCGCAACTTGCCGGCTTCTTCGAACATCTTGGCGGCATCGGGATCGAAAACGATCTGCAGCAACCCCTCCCGATCGCGCAGATCGATGAAGATCACCCCGCCATGATCGCGACGCCGATGGACCCAGCCGGCCACCGTGACTTCCGTCCCGATAGCCTTCTCGTTTACCTGACCGCAGTAATGTGAGCGCATAGGGCGCGGGATGTTACGGAGCCGTCCGGGGCGCCGCAATCACTTAGCGCTGAGTTACGTTCTCAGGCCACCGTCTCGGGCAGCCTCGGCACCTTCTCGGTCGGCGCGGGTGGCACTACCACGCCGCAGGTGATGATCATCTTCATCGCCGCGTCGACGGACATCTCCAGCTCAACGACCTGCCGCTTGGGCACGAGCACGAGATAGCCGGCGGTGGCATTCAGGGCCGCAGACAGATAGACACACGCATGCGGCTCGCCGGTTCTCTCGGAGACCTCCGGCACGTCCTCCGCCGTCATGAAGCCGATGCTCCAAACGCCGACGCGTGGATACTCGATCATCACGACCTTACGGAACGAATTCGACTGTGAAAACACACTCTCGGCGAAGCTTTTCACGCCGCCGTAAACCGAGCGCACGACCGGGATGCGATTGAGCAGCTCCTCACCCCACACCACGAGGCTCCGGCCGATGAGATTCGTGACCAGGACGCCCGTCACCAGCAGGACCAGGAGCGCAAAAACAGCCCCCACCCCCGGCAACGCGAATCCGACCAGGGCCTCCGGCCGGTAGGCGACCGGAAGCAGGAGCAGGGTCCTGTCCATGAGGTGCAGCATGAAGCTGACCACCCAGATCGTGGCCACAATCGGGAGCCATACGAGCACTCCCGCGACGAGGTAGCGCCGCAGCGTCCAGCGCTTGGCGCCTCCACCACCGGGCTTAACCTCCGGAATCACCTCAGGCGAAGTCGGGCTCACCGCGCGTCACCGTCCTTCCAATCGTCCGGTCGCACCCATCGCAGCACCGCTCGAATTTCCCGGGCTCCGAAGCTGCTCGCGGGGCTCAACGACGCCCCTTCCCCGCCTTTCCTTTTGCTTTGGCCTTTGCCTTCGGCTTGCTCGCTGCCCGGCTGGCCGGCTTCGCGACGGGCTTGCTGGCGGCTTTCTTATGGCCGCCCTTGGCCGCCACAGCCGAACGCCCGGACGATGACCGGCTACCAGACCCGGATGATGCGGCGCTCTTCGCCTCCGCGGGCGCGGCGGTTTTCGTTTCCGCAGCCGCCGCGGGCTTCGCGTCGTCTTTCCCGTCGGACTTGGCACCGGCCTTGGCGCTGGAGGACTCCTCCGAGCTGGCCGCCGCCTTCGACTCCTCCTTGTCGGCGCCGGCGAGATTGCGCTTGTTCTCGTTGTCCGACTTGAAGTCTGTCTCGTACCACCCCGCGCCCTTCAGGCGGAATACCGGCGCGGAAATGAGCTTCTTCATGGTCTTCTTGCCGCACGAAGGACACTTCTCCAGCGGCGGATCCGAGATCTTCTGTAATAGCTCTGAGTAGAACTTGCAGTTCTGGCACTCGTATTCGTAGAACGGCATGGTTGTTTTCAGTTGCGGAGGTTGGACGGCGATTATGCCGTCCAACCCCGAATTTAGTGAGCCTTTGTAAACGTCAGGTGTCCTTCACGGACACCGACACGAATCCGGTCACCGGGTGAGAACCCACCCTGCAGGATCTTTTGTGCCAGCGGATTCTCGATCTGCTGCTGGATGGCACGCTTCAGCGGCCGTGCACCATACACGGGGTCGAAGCCCGCTTCGCCGATGAGGTCGCGCGACGCGTCGTCGAGCACGAGGTCCATATCCCGGTCCTGCAGCCGCTTGCGCAGGTATACCAGCTGGATGTCCACGATCGCACGGATCTGCTCTCCGCCCAGCGGATGGAACACGACCATGTCATCGATTCGGTTGATAAACTCCGGCCGGAAGGTCTGCTGCACGATCTCCATGACCGCGCTCTTCATGCGGGCGTAGTTCTTCTCGCCCGCACTCTCCTGGATGACCTGCGAGCCGAGGTTCGACGTCATGATGATGACGGTGTTGCGGAAGTCCACCGTCCGCCCCTGCCCATCCGTGAGCCGTCCGTCGTCCAACACCTGCAACAGCACGTTGAACACATCCTGGTGAGCCTTCTCGACCTCATCGAGCAGGATGACAGCGTAAGGACGCCGCCGGACCGCCTCGGTAAGGTAGCCGCCCTCGTCATAGCCAACATAGCCTGGTGGCGCGCCGATGAGCCGCGCCACTGAATGGCGCTCCATGAACTCGGACATATCGATCCGGACCATGGCTTCCTCGGTATCGAACAGGAATTCAGCCAACGCCTTGGCAAGCTCAGTCTTACCCACACCGGTGGGCCCGAGGAAGAGGAATGACCCGTTCGGGCGCTTGGGATCCGAAAGACCCGCGCGCGAGCGGCGGATCGCGTCCGAGACAATTCGCAGGGCCTCGTCCTGCCCGACGACGCGCTTAGCCAGCGCGTCCTCCATGTGCAGGAGCTTTTCCTTCTCGCCCTCGAGCATCTTGGAGACCGGAATGCCGGTCGACTTCGAGACGACCTCGGCGATCTCCTCCTCGGTCACCTTGTTACGCACGAGCCGCGGGGCCTTGTCTTCCGCGGCGAGCGCCTGCTGAAGACGCTTCTCGAGCTCGGGAAGCCTGCCGTACTGGAGCTCCGCCACCCGACCGAGATTGCCTGCGCGCCGCGCCGCATCGATCTCGAGGCGTGCACGGTCTATTTCCTCGCGGATTTGCGCGGCGCCCTGGAGGGTCGCCTTCTCGGCTTTCCAGATCTCCTCGAGATCGGAATACTCCTTCTCGAGGCCACGCAGTGTCTCCTGCAAGGTGGCCAGGCGCTTGCGCGAAGCCTCGTCCTGCTCCTTTTTCAGCGCTTCCTGCTCGATTTTGAGCTGGATGATGCGGCGCTCGAGCCGGTCGAGCGACTCCGGCTTGGAATCGATCTCCATCCGGATGCGGGCCGCCGCCTCGTCGATGAGGTCGATGGCCTTGTCAGGAAGCTGCCTGTCCGTGATGTAGCGATGCGAGAGTGTCGCGGCCGCGACTATCGCCGGGTCCGTGATATCGACACCGTGGTGAACTTCGTAACGCTCCTGCAAGCCGCGCAGGATCGCGATGGTGTCCTCGACCGACGGCTCGTCGACGAGCACTTTCTGGAAGCGCCGCTCCAGGGCGGCGTCCTTCTCAATGTACTTCCGATATTCGTCGAGCGTCGTAGCGCCCACGCAATGCAGCTCACCCCTTGCGAGCGCGGGCTTGAGCATATTGCCCGCGTCCATGGCGCCCTCGGCTTTACCGGCGCCGACCATGGTGTGCAGCTCGTCGATGAAGAGAATGACTTGGCCTTCCTGCTTGGCGAGGTCGTTGAGCACGCTCTTGAGGCGCTCCTCAAACTCACCGCGAAATTTCGCGCCCGCGATGAGAGCGCCCATGTCGAGCGCCAGAATGCGCTTGTTCTTCAGACCCTCGGGCACCTCGTCGTTGATGATCCGCTGGGCCAGACCCTCCACGATCGCTGTCTTACCGACGCCGGGCTCACCGATGAGCACCGGGTTGTTTTTCGTACGGCGCTGCAAGACCTGGATGGTGCGGCGAATCTCGTCGTCGCGACCGATGACCGGGTCGAGTTTGCCCGACGAGGCGCGCGCAGTGAGGTCCACGGTGTACTTCTCGAGTGCCTGGCGACTGCCCTCCGCATTCGGGTCGTTGACCTTTTCGCCGCCGCGCATTTCCTCGATGGCCTTTTCGACGGCGCCCTTGAT
>DATBCZ010000439.1:0-6494 GCA_036270175.1 Steroidobacteraceae bacterium
ACCGCCGAGGGCGCGAAATCCTCGAACAATACCCGCGTGATGGAGTCGGTCTGGATCATCGCAGCGTAGGTCCTCGTCTACGCGTCAGGACTGGTATTCCAACTCGGGGTTACCACCTGGCATGTGCGAGACACCCCACACCGCCACCTCGCGCTTGTAGGGCTTCGGCTGCTGTGCATTGGCCTCCTCGATCTCGCGCGCCAGGCGATGACCCGTAAAGGTCGCATCGGCGATGAGTCGCGGAGCCTCGGCATCGCCGATGAGATAGACCTCTTTGACGCCGTTCTCGGCCCACTTCGACTGCGCGGCCTTCAACTCCTTATACAGGGCGTCGTTGGAGTGACGGCCGGTGACGAGCACCAGCGAATCGAAATCGATCCAACGATGGGTCTTGTTGGCATCGCGCGGGGACACGCCGGGACCGCGATATGAGCGCTTCGAGCCGTCACCCCAGATGTCATAGATCTCGAGCCGGCCCGCCTCGACCTTCGAGCAGAAGGTGTTATGAAGCTCCTTGATGTGCAGCTCGTGCAGACGGCGCATCATGTTCGGGTACTCGAGCGTGAAGTGCATGTAGTTCGCCAGGTGCACGCCCGTCACGATCGTGACCTCGTGACCCGCGTTCGCCAGCTTCTCGGCCAGGCTCGGGGCCATGAAGTACGTATCCGCGTTGAGAATCACGACACGCTTGCCGATCTTCTTCTTACCCTCCAGCACCTGTTCCGGGGTGAGCTGGTCGGGCTTGGAAGCGTCGGCACCGGGAATCGGATCGTGAGTCAGGCAGTTCGTGCCGTCGGTGTTCCAGGAGGAGCCGGTGGCGACGACAATTTTCTCCGCGCCATACGCCAGGGCGGCCGCGGCGGTCATGGGCTTCTGGCCCAGCGCCACCTGCGACTGTTTGTTCTTCTTCACCAGCTTGCCGATCTGCAACTCGCGATAGTCGCGGTGATAGCTCCACTCGCCGAGTCCGGGCAGCGTCGCCACCGTGTTGAGATGGCCGCCGATTTTCGCGGCCGTGTCATACAGGTGAACGGTGTAGCCGCGCTCCATCAGGACGCGGGCGCACTCGGCACCGGAGGGACCCGCGCCCACGACCAGGATGGAGTCGTCGGAGGTCTTTTTCGGAAATTTCTCCGGGTGCCAGCCACGGCGATACTCCTCGCCAGCGGTTGCGTTCTGGGTGCAGATCATCGGCGGACCGCCGATCTCCCAGCGCGAAATACAGACGTTGCAACCGATACAGACACGGATGTCATCGTAGCGGCCTTCCTCGATCTTCTTCGGCAGCCACGGATCGGAAATCGACGGACGGGCGGCGCCGATGATGTCCGCGAACCCCTTCGTGACAATCTCCGTCATTTTCTCGGGGTCCGTGAACCGGCCGACACCGAGAACCGGCTTCTTCACCACCTGCTTGATGATTTTCGTCCACGGAACCTGGTGGCCCTGCTGGTAGAAGCGTGAGGGGCCGGCGTCCTCGCCCCATTCGGCGATGTCACCCACGTCGATATCCCAAAGGTCGATCAGCGGATCGGCGAGCTCCGCGAATTTCACGCCGTCGCGCTCCGCTTCAACCCCCGCATCGCCATACAACGTGTCCACGGCGAAACGCGTGGCGATAGCGCAGTCTTTGCCGACAGCCTTGCGGACTTTCTCGAGCGTCTCGAGCCAGAAGCGAGCCCGGTTCTCGAGCGCGCCGCCGTACTTGTCCTTGCGCTTGTTGTAATAGGGAGAAAGAAACTGCAGCGGCAGGTAGGAGTGCGCGCCGTAGACATAAACGATGTCGAAGCCCGCATCGCGTGAGCGCAGCGCCGCATCCACGTAGTACTGCTGCACCTGGTTGATATCGTCGAAATCCATCTCTTTGCAGTAGGTGAGCGTCTCGAACTCGGAGGCGTACTGACTCGGGCCCCGGGGAGTCGCCCGCGACTCCATGTTTGGCGAGTGCGAAGCGCCATACCACAGCTCGACACCGGCGAGCGAGTTGTACTTGTGAATGTAATCGGTCATGGCGCGCAGATTGCGCACGTCGCCGGCATCCCAGATGCGCGCTGACAGGCGATGCGTGTCATCCGACTCGGGATGAATCGAGCAATATTCGGTGTTGATTCCGGCCCAGCCGCCTTCGGCCTTGAGCGAGCGATGCGCGGCCTGGAAGCCGGGCCGGTCGGAGCCGGCGCCGATACAATGCGGTACCTGGTAGAACCGGTTGCGCAGGACCTTGGGGCCGATCTTGATCGGCTGAAACAGAACGTCGTGTTTAGGATCGCGCGCCATAAGTCATCCCCTGTGTCGTGCCATATTTGTTCGTGAACCCATCAGTCGAGTGACGAGCCGTGGCCGGGAATCCACGAAGTCCCGGCCAGCGGTATCCTCGCCATTGCCGCCGCCTCGATCGTCAGCGCGGCCAGATCCTCGCGCTCGAGATGATGCACGTCCTGCTTGCCGCAGGCCCGCGCAATCATGGTCAGCTCCATGTTGAGCGTCTTCAGATAATTACGCACTCGCCGGGCGCCTACCACGGGCTGCAGCCTTTGCTCCAGCACGGGGTCCTGCGTCGTGACGCCGACCGGACACTTGCCGGTCTGGCAATGATGGCAAAAGCCGGGAGCCGTGCCGAGCTTGCTGTAGTCCGCCTCGGCCGAAACGTGTTTACCATCCTGGACATAGGTGCTGGAGTTGCATCCCAGAGCGACCAGCACGCCCTGCCCGATGGAGACCGCATCCGCGCCCAGCGCGAGGGCTTTCGCCACGTCGGCACCGGTACGGATACCTCCCGACACGATGAGTTGCACCTCTTCTTTCTTGTTCAGATCCTCGAGCGCGTCAACAGCCTGCCGGACCGCGGCGAGACTGGGAATTCCGACGTGCTCGATAAAAGCCCATTGGGTCGCGGCCGTACCACCCTGCATGCCGTCGACAACGACGACATCCGCGCCGGAGTGGACCGCAAGCTTCACGTCATGAAACACCCGCGTCGCACCGACCTTCACGTAGATAGGAGTCTGCCAGTCCGTGATCTCGCGCAATTCCTTGATCTTGATCGCGAGATCGTCGGGGCCGGTCCAGTCGGGGTGCCGGCACGCCGAGCGCTGATCCACTCCCTCCGGGAGCGTGCGCATCGCGGCAACACGCGGGCTCACTTTCTGTCCCAACAGCATGCCGCCGCCGCCCGGCTTGGCACCCTGCCCGATGACGATCTCGATGGCATCCGCTTTGCGGACGTCGTCTGGATTGAATCCGTATCGCGACGGCAGGCACTGGTAAACGAGTGTCTTGGATGAGCGCCGTTCCTCCGGAGTCATGCCACCGTCGCCGGTCGTGGTCGACGTCCCCAACTCCGTGGCAGCCCGCCCGAGGGCTTCCTTCACATTCGCGGAAAGTGCTCCGAAGCTCATGCCGGCGATGGTAATCGGCATGGCAAGCTCGATCGGGCGCTTCGCAAAGCGGGTACCCAGGATCGTGGTCGAAGAGCATTTCTCGCGATAGCCCTCGAGCGGGTAACGTGACAACGACGCGCCCAGAAACACCAGGTCGTCGAAATGCGGCAGGCGCCGTTTAGCGCCCAAGCCGCGGATTTCGTACAGGCCGGTGGCGGCCGCGCGTTGAATGTAGTGAATGACCTGGCGATCGAAACTCGCACTCTCCTCGAGTTGCAGGTTCTCGGGCGGGCTGCTCCCTGCAGGGGGCTCGTTGGAGTCACTGGCGGCCGGTGTGGTCATATCAATCCTCTGCAATCTGTCCGTCAGTAAGTCTGGTTGGCGTCCGCGTTCCAATGATAGAGCGACCGGGCGGAAGCGATACGTTTGAAATCCCCGGGGGGATGGTCGATGTCCGCGGCCGCCAGGAGCTCGCGGACGGCGCTGAGATCCTTGTCGGTCATCGGCTCGATGCGGGCGTCGGCGCCGAGCGAGCGGATCTCGCCGCGAACATAGATCACGGCTTCATACAAAGAATCGCCGAGGCCGTCGCCGGCATCGCCGCAAACAACCATGCGTCCGGCCTGTGCCATGAACGCAGAGAAGCTGCCCACGTCGCCCCCGACCACAATGTCGCCGCCTTTGAGAGAGATGCCGCACCGCAGCCCGGCGTCGCCGCGAATGATCAACAGGCCCCCGTGAGCTGACGCCCCCGCGCCCCCGCTCGCGAACCCACTCACCTCGACGCGACCCGACATCATGTTTTCCCCGAGACCGGGGCCGGCATTACCGTGTACGACGACGGTCGCCTCCTTGTTCATGCCGGCGGCGTAATAACCCGCATGGCCGTCGATATCGACTCGGACCGGTGCGTTGAGTCCGACCGCGATGTTGTGCGCGCCATCGGGGTTCTCGACGGCAACTTCGTCGACACCGCCTAGATCACCGTGCAGAAACTGGTTGAGATCGCGCACCGTCTGTCGCTCGAGATCGAAGACGACACGGCGACCCGCCTCCTTCATTGCACTGACCATGCATACACCTCCGCCGGCTTGGGCTCGAACACATTGGCGTGTTTGATACCGGGCAAGTGGGCCAGCGAGCGGAACTCCGAGGCGATAGCGACGTAGTCGTCGGTCTCGGCAACCACGGCAGGTTTGCAGGCAAACGGATCGCGTACCAGCGCCAGCTTGTCGCGCGTGCCCATCAGGAATGTGAAGAAACCATCGAAGTCGCGGAACGCGTGCTCGAGCGCAGTTTCCAGGTCATCTCCGGAGCTGAGGCGCCAGTGCAGGTAGCGGCAGGCTCCTTCGGTATCGCAGTCACTTTCGAATCGCTCACCGAGCTTCTCGAGCTTGCGCCGCAGGCTGCCGGGATTGGCGAGCGACCCGTTGTGCACCAGGCACCAGTCCTCCCCGGCCGTGTAGGGATGGGCATTCTCGGGAGTGACCGCCGATTCGGTCGCCATGCGCGTGTGACCGACGAGATGCGTGCCGCTCATCCGGGCGAAGCCGTAGCGATCGGCCACCTCTGAGGGCAAACCGAGATCCTTATAGAGATCGATACTGCGGCCGACACTCAACACGTGGACGGCAGGATATTCCCTGGTCAGCCAGCCACGAATCTTCGCTTCGTCAGCGCGCGTCGTGACGATGCAGTGATTCGCCTTCGTCTCGAACGACGCATCGCCCAGGAGCTCCAGCAACGAGCGCTGCAATCGAGGCCAGTCGAAAGCGGGATCGGCGCAATACAGGCTGAGCTTGCGACGCCCCTCCGCCACCGACTCCGAGAAAACCGCCATGCCCGAAGAATCGGGTCCGCGCTCGGTCATTCCCACCAGCATGGGGACCATGAACTCCCCCAGCCGCGGCCGCAGCGACGGGTCTTTCAACAGCAACCCAACGATTCCGCACATGTCGGTGCCTCCTAAAACATCTCTAGATAACGCTGACTCTCCCACTCACTCACGTGGCGGGAGTACTCGACCCATTCCATGCGCTTCAGTCGGATGAATTCCTCGGCCAGGTCGTTGCCGATACCCGCCTTGACGACCTCATCCGCCGCCAGGGCATCCATCGCTTCGTGCAAAGACTGCGGCAAGAGGCCAATACCGCGCTCGCGAATCTGCTGTTCCGACCATTCATACAGGTTCACATTCAGCGGCTCGCCCGGATCCAGGCGCCGCTCGATGCCGTCCAGTCCCGCGGCCGCCAGCGCGGCCGTCGCAAGATACGGATTCGCCGCGCCATCCGGCAGCCGCAACTCGATGCGACCGAATGGAATGCGGACGCAGGCCGTACGGTTGTTGTTGCCGTAGGCGATATAAGCGGGAGCCCAGGTCGCACCCGACAGCGAGCGGCCCACAACGAGACGCTTGTAGGAATTCACCGTGGGCGCGCAAATCCCGGCGAGGGCGCGCGCGTGCTCCAGGAGCCCGCCCAGGAACCAATAACCCAGCTGGCTCAATCCCAGCCCACGCTTGTCGCTCTTGTCATAGAAAGCGTTCTTCTGCTTCGCCGAACCGATCGAGACATGAAAATGCGCGCCGCTGCCCGCCCGGTTGGCGAACGGCTTCGGCATGAAGGTGGCCGTCATGCCGTGCTTGTGCGCGATCTCGCTCGCCGCCATCTTGACGAAGGTGAAATTGTCGGCGGACTTTAGTGCGTCGGCATAAGTGAAATTGACTTCGAACTGACCGTTGCCGTCCTCGTGATCGATTTGGTACACGTCGATGCCCACGGCGCGAAGCGCGGCCACCATTTCGTCCAGCACCTCGCGGGTGCGGTACAGGCCCTTGTAGTCGTAGCAGGGCTTGTCGAGATTGTCGGTCGCATCGACCGGCCCCAAGGTGCCGTCGGCGCGGCGCGACAGCAGCATGAACTCGGGCTCGATGCCGGTGTACAGGGTGAGGCCGCGCTCGGTGAGCCGCGCGATCTGCGCCTGCAGGGCGACCCGCGAGCAAAAGGCGTAGGGCTTTTTGTTGACCACGCCGTTGCAGATCAGGCGCGCGTAGCCCGGCATCCAGGGAATGTCCTGCAGGGTGTCGAGGTCACCCACCGCCATGTAGACCGGACC
>DATBCZ010000440.1:0-19981 GCA_036270175.1 Steroidobacteraceae bacterium
TGGGCGCGGTTGCGGTCGTGGACGGGGTCGGTGTAGTAGATCTCGCCGTAGCCCCAGAGCTTGATGTTCTGGGCGAAGGTAGCGAGCGAGGACATCGCACCCGGTGTCGCTGCGGGTGGCGTGGCGGAGGTTGCGTCAGGGAGCGCGGAGTTGGATGCAGCTGCGCCGCCGGCGGGCAACGGGCCCTGGGCACCGGCCTGCGAAGCCACGCCACGGGCCCCCGGGGCCTGTGCCACCACGCCTCCCGCCGCGCCTTGCGGGCCCGCCCCTTGTACCTGGGCATTCAACTGCGCCTGCGCGGCCGCCTGCTGGGCCAGCTGCGCTTGTTGCTGTTGAATCTCGCGATCGATCAGCTTCTGGTGCTCCAACAGCGCCCGATTCTGCTCGGCCAGCTCACGCAACTGCGCCTGCACCGCCTTGAGCTGCTTTTGCAGCGCTTTCACCTGCGTGGCGTCTTCGCCCGAAGCCGGCGCCAGCGCCGGAGCGGACGGCGACGCCGGCGCTGCCGGGTCGGCCGCCGCGGCCAGGTCGCTCCCCCCCAACGCACACCCAAGCAGCAGCGCCGCTCGAATCTTCCGGCCAGTGGTCATGGAGTTAGCTCTCTCTTCGCGATTCATGGATCAGTTTCCTGAGGTTTGGGCGGCAGCGGGAGTTGCCGCGGTCGGCTGGCATTGAGCCGGGACGTTGTAAGCCGAGGGATTCGCCGGGTCGTAGCCATCGGTCAATGTGCAAAGGAAGGCCACGACGGCATCGATCTCCGACGCGGTAAGCGTGGGTGCCTGCCCTCCTTCGAAGGTGGGCGGCGTATACGGCACCTCGGCGATGTTGACGTTCGCGTCGAAGTCCACCGGGAGGTCGTTGTACTGCAGGAGATCGGGTGTTCCGGCGGCGTTGGTATAGAAAGTACCCAACGAGAAATAGGGATTTCCGTTCGGGCCGGCATCGACCGGCGCCGGGTTATTGCCAGTGTTGTTGTTGATGTCGCGCGTGACGTACCACTCCACGACCTCGTGAATCGTCTTGAATACACCATTGTGGAAATAGGGCGACGTGACCGCGACGTTGCGAAGCGACGGCACCTTGAACAAACCGCAGAGGGTCGTGATATCGAAGAACGACGGCCGGGGATTCGGATCGGTGCTGGGTGTCTGGAATGGACCGCAGAGCCCCATGTCGTAGTAAGCGTACTCGGAGCCGGTCGGCACATTGCTCGGACCGGTTGGCATGTAAGACGCAAGAGACACACCACTGATCGGGCTGACCGGAGTCACCGCGCTGGCAGGAATGTTCCAGTTGCGCGGCACGCCGATGTTGTCGTAAGTGAAGTCGGTAAACAGCGGGTGCTCGCTGTAGCCCTGCCGCTGGCTCGGATGGCAGGCTGTGCAGTTACCCTTGCCCGGGTTGTTGAACAGCGCGAGCCCCTGCAACTCCTCTGCGGTCAGTTGCGCCTGCCCCTGCTGCCAATAGTCGAACTTGCTCGTAAACGGATGGAAGTCAGCGTCTTCGGTCTCGTAGGCCGAGAGAGCGAGCCCTATGTCAGCCAGCGCAACCTGCGGATTGGCAAGCGCCTGCGCTCCGTATGCAGCGATGAATGCCGCGAGGGTGTCAGGTGAGTTCTGCAGTCGGCTCACCACCTCGGCGGCATCCTGGTTCGCCATCTCGAAGGGTGTGATGAAGGGCAGCTGTGCCTGTTGGTCCAACGAGCTCGCCCGGCCATCGCGGAAGAAACCGCCGGTCGGAGTGCCGCCGTCGAGAAAAAACCCCGGCGTCAGGGATACGTACAGCAACGATGGAGTGTTGCGGAATCCCGGGATGTCCATGTTCGGACCGCCGAGCGGCACCGGCAGGCCCTGATCGGTCGCCGGGTCGGCGGTGAAGGCCCGCGCGGCCACGTGGCACGTGGCACAGGACTGCTTCCCTGATGCCGACAGGCTCTTGTCGTTGAAGAGTGCCTTCCCGGCGGCAGCAGCTACAGAGAGCGTATCCCTAGACGGCGCGGACCCGGATGAGCTCCCGCTATCGCCACCCCCGCCACAGGCTGGGAGCCCCATGGCGCAGGCAATGAGCACCCAACCGCCCCACAGGCGAAACCCCTTCTTCTTCAACAACATCGCCCACCCGTCGCGCCCGAGACCTGTCAGGCTTCGCCGGAAGCATACTAATGCGAATCATTCTTATTCGCAATCTCATGGAGAAATCAGAGCCAAATGAAAGGAGATATATCCCACAGGATGAATTCTTGTGGGATACGGTCATCGGGAAAGAGCGCCGCGGCGGCTCGTGCACACCTCCGCACGAGGCGCTACTCGAGTGCCTCCCACGCCGCCTCGGCCGATTCCGGCAGATGTCGTTTGAGCGCTTCCCGGGCCCGTTTGATCGGCCGCGAAGCACTTTTGGGAATGGCTCTCAAAGCGTCTTCCACCGCTCCCGGGAAGCGCTCCACCAGCGCCTCGATCAGAGTCGCCGCCTGTCGCAGGTCCTTCTCAGGCTTACCACTCGTCTTCTCCCGCAGTTGCGAAACGATGAGTTTGTGTATGGCGTAACGCTCCGGCACCGGCACACGCACCATCACAGCACCGTGGGGGCTGAGAATGGGAACCTCCTGAGACGCACCGAGCAGATAAGCGAGGTAGGGCAAGCCCTTGGCGTGTGCTTTGAGTTCCGGGACGGGAATCGTTGGATAGGTGTCATTGCTGGACGGCACCAGCAGGTCGACTCTGAGTCTCGAGCCCCCCGGCTCCGCAAACGAGGTCGCAGGAGCCTGATGATCGATCCGTGGCACTTCGAAAAAATCGATTCCCGTTGCCCTCAACATTTCGATAAACGGCGGCACCCCGGGCAGCGCCAATGCCTCACGCCGAGCGATGTCGACATCTTCCGTTGAGTACGAAACAGCTTTCACACCGAGTGCGTTGAGCAAAGCGCCGTAGGCATGCGAGCCGATCACGAGGGCACCGGCCCTGAACAAACCGTGATTGTGCAGGCTGGCCAAAGTGCCGTACGCCTTGCGATCCACCGTCACGAACCCAGCGCGAGCAAGCAACCTGACCTGCGAAATGACTGCGTTGGCACCGTCAATCTGGGTGCGAAGTGCATCCACCTTCGCAAGCGTGTCCGGGTCGTTCACCATACCGAGATAAGCTTCCAAACGACGGCCAGCGGCATCGGAATAGCGGCGCACCCAGAACCGCGTGCCGTTTTCGTTGGTGCGTTCGTCGAGTGACCCCGGAGTTCCAAGGAACGCCTCACGCTGAACCGCGACGGTCGCTTCCAGCTCCGAAAACAGAAGCGTGAGGGCTCGCTCGTGCGGGGTGGTCAGAAGGGCCATATCCCACAAGAATGCATCTTGTGGGATATAAAGCCAAGCCTGTTGAAGGGGGCTGCACGGCCGCCGCCACGGGCGAGCCACCGGGGTGCGCGGCGCCGGACCTTACGTCGGGATCTCAACCCCCAACCGCGTAACCTTACGCGGCCAGCCCCGCGGCAACACCGAGCCGCGCTGGGCGCGCTCGCCGCGATAGGGTTTGAGCTCGCTCCACTCGAGGGTCTTGGGCTTACTGTCGCCCGAGTAGATGAGCAGGTTGGCTTTGGGAGGCACAACCGCGACCGCGGTCATCAGTTCCTCGCGAGCCGCCGCCTTCTTCCCGGGAATGTCGTACAGCTTGTTGCCCTTGCCGCGCGGCATCTCGGGCACTTCGCTGACCGGGAAGGCCAACAATTTGCCCTCGCTGCTCACGACAACCACGAGCGATTCCGGTGAAGGCACCAAGGCTGGGGGCAACGCGAGCGAGTTGTCAGGTACGTTGAGCACCGTCTTACCCGCACGTCGATCGGTAATCAGCTCTTTCAGGCGCACCGTGAAGCCGTAACCGGCATCACTCGCCAACAGCCACATCTCTTCGGGCTCACCCATGATCACGCCGGCGAACTTCGCACCGTCCGGCGGATTCAGGCGGGCAGACAGAGGCTCGCCCTGGCCGCGCGCGCTCGGCAACGAGTGGGCAGGAAGCGTGTAGCTGCGACCCGTGCTGTCGAGGAACACGGCCGGCTGCAGGCTGCGACCCCGCGCCATCGCCAGGTACTCGTCGCCGCTCTTGTAGGAGAGCGTCAACGGGTCGATCTCATGTCCCTTCGCAGAGCGCACGAAGCCGCCCGTCGACAACACAACGGTCACCGGCTCGTTCGGAATGAGCGTGGTCTCGTCGATCGCCTGCGCGGCTTCACGCTCGACAATCTTCGTCCGCCGGGCGTCGCCGTACTTCTCGGCATCCTCGCGAATTTCGGTCGCAACGAGCTTCTTCAACTTCGCTTTACTAGCGAGGATGCTCTCGAGCTTCTCACGCTCTTCGGCGAGCGCCTTCTGCTCGTCACGAATCTTCATCTCTTCGAGCTTCGCGAGATGACGCAGACGGGTGTTGAGGATTTCTTCCGTCTGCTCCTCGGAGAGCTTGAAGCGCTTCATGAGCACCGGCTTCGGCTCGTCCTCGCGACGGATGATGCGGATCACCTCGTCGAGATTGAGGTACGCGATCAACATCCCTTCGAGGATATGCAGGCGGCGCGAAACCTTATCGAGGCGGTGCTGCAGGCGGCGCGTCACCGTCGTGATCCGGAATTCGAGCCATTCCGTCAGCAGGTCCTTGAGACCGAAGACACGCGGCCGGCCATCGAGGCCGATGATGTTGAGGTTGACACGATAGTTCCGCTCGAGATCCGTCGTCGCGAACAGGTGGTTCATGACTTCCACCAGGTCGACGCGGTTCGTGCGGGGCACGATCACGAGGCGCACGGCGTGCTCGTGATCCGACTCGTCGCGCAGGTCCTCGACCATCGGGAGCTTCTTCGCGCGCATCTGCTCCGCGATCTGCTCCATCACCTTGGTCGGCGAGACTTGATGTGGAAACGCGGTAACGACGACATTGCCGTCTTCAATCTCGTACGTGGCGCGGGCCTTGAAGCTGCCGACGCCCTTGTCGTAAAACTCCTTCAAATCCGCGCGCGGCGAGATGATCTCCGCGCCGGTCGGCAGATCCGGGCCCTTGACGAACTTCATCAGGGACGCGGTCGTCTGCGCGGGATCCTCCAGCAGCGCGATACAGGCATTGGCAACTTCCCGCAGATTGTGCGGCGGAATGTCGGTTGCCATGCCCACGGCGATGCCCGTCGTGCCATTCAACAACAGGTTCGGCAGACGCGACGGCAGAATCGTCGGCTCTTCCATCGAGCCGTCGAAGTTGGGCTGCCAATCCACCGTGCCGTGCGCGAGCTCGGACAGCAGCACATCCGCATAGCGGGTGAGCTTCGACTCGGTGTAACGCATGGCCGCGAACGACTTCGGATCGTCCTGCGAGCCCCAGTTACCCTGCCCGTCGACGACCGGGTAGCGATACGAGAACGGCTGCGCCATCAGCACCATGGCTTCGTAGCAGGCCGAGTCGCCGTGCGGATGGTACTTGCCGATGACATCGCCAACCGTACGCGCGGATTTCTTATGCTTGTTGGCAGCCCCCAGCGCCAACTCGCTCATCGCATAGATGATGCGCCGTTGTACCGGCTTCAGGCCGTCGCCGAGCGCCGGCAGCGCTCGGTCGAGAATGACGTACATCGAGTAATCGAGATAGGCCTTCTCGGTGAAGGTCCGCAGCGGTTGCTTCTCGACGCCCTCGAAATTGAGCTCTTGGTTATCCATGTTCGAATTCTTTTCTTAGATCTGGACTTCCGCGAGATTGCCCTTCTGCTCGAGCCATTCGCGGCGATCGGAAGCGCGCTTCTTGGCGAGCAGCATGTCCATGAGTTGATCCGTGTCGTCCGCGGCCTCGATAGTGAGTTGCACCAGGCGACGGGTCTTCGGATCGATGGTGGTCTCGCGCAACTGCGACGGATTCATCTCGCCCAAGCCTTTGAAGCGTGTGACAGAGGGCTTGGTGCGCGAGTTCTCTTTTTCGATCTTCTTCAGAATCTGATCGCGCTCCACGTCATCCAGAGCGTAGTGCACCTGCTTACCGGCGTCGATGCGATACAGGGGCGGCATGGCAACATAGACATGCCCGTTCGCGACCAACGGCCTGAAATGCCGCAGGAACAACGCACATAACAACGTCGCGATATGTTGTCCGTCGGAGTCCGCGTCCGCCAGAATGCAGACCTTGTAGTACCGCAGCTGGCTCAGGTCGGCCGAGCCGGGATCGACACCGAGCGCGACGCTGATGTTGTGCACTTCCTCCGACGAGCCGATGGAGCCGGACTCCACTTCCCAGGTGTTCAGGATCTTGCCGCGAAGCGGCATGATGGCCTGGAAGTCCTTCTCGCGCGCCTGCTTGGCGGAGCCGCCTGCCGAATCGCCCTCGACGAGAAACAACTCGGAGCGCTTCGGCTCCTGGCTCGAGCAATCGGCGAGTTTGCCCGGTAGCGCCGGACCGCCGGAAATACGCTTACGCACCACGCGCGCTGCGGCCTTCGCCCGCTCCTGCGCGTTGGTGATAGCGAACTGTGCAATGCGCTCGCCCGCGTCCGGGTGACGGTTGAGCCACAGCGACATGGAGTCCTTCACGAACCCATCGACCACGCCCGCGGCGTCACGCGAGGACAGGCGCTCCTTCATCTGGCCCGCGAACTGCGGCTCGCTGATCTTCACCGATAGGACGTAGTTGACCTTGTCCCAGACGTCTTCCGGCGCGAGTTTCACACCGCGCGGGATGAGATTGCGGTGTTCGCAGAAATCACGCACCGCCTGCGCGAGTCCGGAGCGCAGGCCGTTGACGTGCGTGCCACCCTCGGTGGTCGGGATCAGATTGACGTAACTCTCGCCAACGACGATTTCCGCATTCGGCGCCCACAGCAGCGCGTAGCTCACCAGGTCGGTGTCGCCTTCGTTCGCGCCGACGATGGGCTCCGCCGGCAGTTTGTCTTTGTCGGTCACCTCTTCCATGAGATAAGCGCCGAGATCGCCGGTGTAGAACCACTCGTCCTTTTCGCCCGTCGCCTCGTTCGTGAACGTGATGCGCAGGCCCGGACACAACACCGCTTTGGCTTTCAGGGTGTGTTTGAGCGGTGGGACGGAGAACTTGTCTGAATCGAAGAACTTCGGATCGGGCCAGAAGCGCACGGTAGTGCCGGTGTTACGGGCGCCGACGCTGCCCACGACAGTCAGCTTTGAGTCAACTTTGCCGTCCTTGAAGGTGATCAGGTATTCCTTGCCGCCGCGCCTGATGTGGGTCTCGAGCTTCTTCGAGAGCGCGTTGACGACCGACACACCGACGCCGTGCAGGCCGCCGGAGTGTTTGTAATTCTTGTCGGAGAACTTGCCGCCCGCGTGCAGGCGCGTGAGGATCAGCTCGACGCCGCTCACTTTCTCCTTCGGGTGGATGTCGACCGGCATGCCGCGGCCGTCGTCGGCCACCTCGAGCGAGCCATCCTTGTACAGGGTGACGTCGATCTGCTTGGCATGGCCATTGGTCGCCTCATCGACACTGTTGTCGATGACTTCGTGCGCGAGGTGATTGGGGCGCGACGTGTGGGTGTACATGCCCGGCCGGCGTCGCACGGGCTCGAGACCGCTCAGGACCTCGATGTCGGAAGCGTTATAGGACTGACTCATCCGGTTTGGGTTCGTTGGCCTGTGAGGAATGGGGGTGCGTTCCCCGGCGCTGTCAGACGCACGGGGCGCGAAATCTTACAGAATGTGGGCGCGCGGATGCGACTCCTCGCACGCCAGAACGGCCTGATTTACCGTAATTACCTGATTCTTCAGGATAAATCAGCGATCAAAGCCTGCCGCGTCGCGGCACTTACGGCCTCTATGGCGTGCGGGTAGTGGTCGTGATCGACCCCCACAGCGAGCGAAGCCCCTCCGCGGAGGCTCGTAATCATCGGCAGTGTGAGCTCAAATCGCAGGAAATGGACCGAGGAAGTCTTCTCGTCATTCTCCCGCTCCAGGTCCTCATCCGCGATCGCGAACACTCTCTCCTGCCCGCTCACCTGTACCCAGCAGCGATCCTCGATGCCCTTGAGCTTCGACAGCTCGCGGCGCCGCTCCTGCTCGTCCGGGAATTCGATGAGCAGGGTGACCTTCCAGTTCGTGCCGTCGGGAATGAGGGGATTGTACGACTCGAGCTCCTCCTCGATGCCCTCGGGCTCAAAGATCCGCTCGGCGCGGAGCATCTCCTGCACCTGGTACTGCACCGTCATACGGTCCTCGAACAACCACGTCGAGTGGGGACCGACGGCGAGCTGCCGCGCGCGCTTGTGCTCCAGTACCTTCGTACGGAACGCCGGACGCTCACGCGCATAACGCTCGAGACTCAAAAGATCAGTGACTGACAGCTTGTTCATGGGCTCACAGTCCGTAGGCTATCCGTAACAACTTCAGGGGGTGCTCGGGCTCCTGCTCGGACAGCTCCCGCAACCCGCTCTGGATCTGGTGACCCGCCATCGGGCAATCGCTCGTGTAGTGCGCCGGCTTCGCATTCTCCACCCGCGTCATCACGGGCCGTCCGATTTTCATCGACGCGGCGCGAAATTTCTTCTTTACGCCGTACGTGCCGTTATGTCCGGAGCAGCGCTCGATCACGTCCACCGTCGTCTCCGGAACCAACTTCAGAACGTCACGCGTCTTCAGTCCGATGTTCTGCACGCGCAGATGACACGGCACGTGATAGCTCACCTTGCCCAGGGAGGTCTTGAAGTCCGTCTTCAGCAGGCCGGCGCGATGTCGCAACATGAGGTACTCGAACGGATCGAAAATCCGCTTGGCGATCGCCTGCACGTCCAGGTCGTCGGGAAACATGAGCCGCAGCTCCTGTTTGAACATCAGCACGCACGAAGGAATGGGAGCGACGATGTCGTAACCCGCGTCGATTGCCTGCTTCAGGTGCGGGACATTGAAATCCTTCAGCCGTGCCACCTGCTCGAGATCGCCGAGCTCGAGTCGGGGCATGCCGCAGCACTTCTCCTGCGCGATCAGCGTCACGGGGATGTCGTTGTGCTCGAATACCGCGACCAGGTCCGTATCGAGATCGGGCTCGTTGCGGTTGCCATAACAGGTTGTGAACAGAGCCACTTTGCCGGTCGTCTGTTCGGTGGGGCGCACGACCGACACGGCGCGGCCTGTCGTCGATCCGTTCGCCGCGGTGCCGAGCCGATCGAGCCGTTTGCGCGCCGTACGCGAATAGTATTTTGGCAGCGGCGCCGTACGGTCGACGCCGAGTGTTTTCTCCAGTAGCGCCCGACCGACGGAGCTGCCGTTGACGGCATTCACGATTTCGGCGACGACGGGAATGCCCGCCAGGTTACCCACCGTGTCGGTCGCCGCGAGCGTCTTGCTCTGGAAACCCTCGCCCTTCTGGCGGTTGCGGGTCGCCTTCGCACGCAACATCAGGTGCGGAAAGTCGATATTCCAAGGGTGCGGCGGCACGTACGGGCACTTCGTCATGAAGCACATGTCGCACAGATAACAGTGATCTACGACTTCCCAGTAGACCTTCTTGTCGACCCCATCGACCTCGCCCGTCGAGGACGCGTCGACGGCATCAAACAGTGTCGGAAACGAGTTGCACAGGCTGAAGCAACGGCGGCAGCCGTGGCAGATGTCGAAGACGCGCTCGAGCTCTTTCTCGAGTGCGGCCTCGTTGTAGAAATCGGGATTACGCCAGTCGAGCGGATGCCGGGTGGGGGCTTGGAGACTGCCTTCTCCAGCGGGGGTGGTGCTCATGCGTGTTATTAAACCCCGTAGTAGAGCAGCCCCCGACCGGCTACGCGCGGCAGCCGGTCGAGGGCCTTCGCTTGGCTCGCGAGATCGTCTTAAATCGAATCCAGGGCCTTCTGGAAGCGGTTCGCGTGCGAGCGCTCGGCCTTCGCCAACGTCTCGAACCAGTCCGCGATTTCGGTGAAGCCTTCCTCACGCGCCGACTTCGCCATACCCGGGTACATGTCGGTGTATTCGTGGGTCTCGCCGGCGATAGCGGCCTTCAGATTCAACTTCGTCTCACCGATCGGCAAACCCGTGGCCGGGTCACCAACAGCCTCGAGGTACTCGAGGTGACCGTGCGCGTGGCCGGTCTCACCTTCCGCGGTCGACCGGAACACGGTGGAGACGTCGTTGAAACCTTCGACGTCGGCCTTCGCTGCGAAGTACAGATAGCGGCGATTGGCCTGCGACTCGCCTGCGAAGGCGTCCTTGAGATTCTTCTCGGTCTTGCTGCCTTTCAGATTCACGACGATCTCCTCACTTAGACTAGGTCTAACATAGGGTAGCGACTGTAGACTTGGGCCTGAGGCACGTCAACCGGCACCTCGGCCACTGCCCGCTCTCCGGCTATTAAATATTTTTGGTAACGTGGCGCCCCTTACATGTCACTGTGCGTTTGTGCAGGAGCCGTCGCTTGGTGCGCGATACTAAAATCCCCGATTTCGAGGCAGCATTGGCCGAGCTCGAAAGTCTGGTCGAGCGCCTGGAGCGGGGCGATCTGCCGCTGGACGAAGCTCTCAAGACGTTCGAGCGGGGCGTCGAGCTGACACGTCACTGCCAGTCCTCACTGAAGTCCGCGCAACAAAAAGTGGAAATCCTGCTGAAACGCGGCAACGCAGCCGAGATCGAGCCCTTCAGCGTGGCTGAAGACGAGGCCGGGGCGCCGCCTTCGGTGAGCGGATGATTCTTTCGCCCGGCAGCTCCGTGCGATGACCCAGTCTCCCGAGTTCGCCGGGCGCATCGCCTCGTACCGGTCCCGTATTGAAACGGTCCTGGATGAGTGCCTTGCCCTGCCGGACTCTGGAACCGCCCGTCTCCGCGAAGCCATGCGTTATAGCGCCCTCGGTGGCGGCAAACGGCTGCGCCCGACGCTCGTTTATCTCACTGGCGAGTCATTGGGCGCACCGATAGAGGAACTTGATTCGCCCGCGGCAGCCGTCGAACTCATCCACGTCTACAGCCTCGTTCACGACGACCTGCCGGCGATGGACGACGATGACCTCCGACGAGGCCGACCCACCTGTCACCGCGCGTACGACGAAGCGACCGCCATCCTCGTGGGCGACGCACTGCAGGCGCTCGCTTTCGCTGTCTTGGGTGACGATACGAGGGGCCACCAGGACGCTTCCGTACGACTCGCCATGATCCGGGTCCTTGCCCAGGCCACCGGTACGAGCGGCATGGCTGGCGGGCAGGCAGTCGACCTCGCCGCGGTCGGCCAGAACCTTACCGTGGCGGACATCGAGAACATGCACCGGCGCAAGACCGGCGCGCTCATCGAGGGCAGTGTCCTGCTGGGAGCACTCGCCGCCGGCGTTACCGCCGGGCCGCGGCTGGAGGCGCTGAGGCGCTTCGGCGCCGAAATCGGCCTCGCCTTCCAAATCCAGGACGACATACTCGATGTCGAAGGCGACTCGTCGCTCCTCGGCAAATCCACTGGAGCCGACGCGGCCCACAATAAGCCGACCTACCCGAGCACGGCGGGACTCGGGAATGCGCGTACGCGAGCCCGGCAATTGCGCGACGACGCGATCTCAGCGCTGCAACCCCTCGGCTCCGACGGAACCGTCCTAGCCGATCTGGCTCACTTTGTGGTAAGTCGTGTGACCTGAACCGGCGTGTGGCTTTTGCCCAACGTGTCGGGGTTTCGAGCCCCGTCGCGTGCCGGTGTACACTCCGCCAAATGAGTGGCCAAAATGGCAAGAACCCGTTGCTGAATACCATCGAGAGCCCGGCAGACCTGCGCAAGTTGTCGCCGGCGAAACTTCCGGCCCTGGCCCAGGAGCTCAGGGAATTTCTGATCCAGAGCGTGAGTACCCGTGGGGGTCACTTCGCCGCTGGATTGGGAACCGTGGAGCTGACTATTGCGCTTCACTATGTCTTTGACACGCCCCGTGATCGGATCGTGTGGGACGTGGGACATCAGGCCTATCCGCACAAGGTGCTGACGGGCCGGCGCGAGCAGTTACACACCATCAAGCAGCCTGGCGGCCTGGCACCCTTTCCGACACGCTCCGAAAGCGAGTACGACACGTTCGGAGTCGGGCACTCGAGCACCTCGATAAGTGCGGCCCTCGGCATGGCCGTCGGTGCCGAGCGGCTCGGCGATGACCGGCGCGTCGTGGCCGTGATCGGCGATGGAGCGATGACCGCGGGCATGGCCTTCGAGGCCCTGAACCACGCGGGCTCGCTGCCGACCAACCTCCTGGTCATCCTGAACGACAACGACATGTCGATTTCGGAGAACGTCGGCGCGCTCTCGAGCCAGCTCGCGCGCGCGCTTTCCGGCCGGATGTACGCGCATCTGCGCGAGGGCGGGAAGAAGGTCCTGCGGCAGATGCCTACCGTGTGGGAGTTGGCGCGCCGCTCGGAAGAGCATCTCAAGGGCATGGTGTTGCCCGGAACCCTGTTCGAGGAGTTGGGTTTCAACTACATCGGACCGGTGGACGGCCACGATGTCAAAGCGCTCGTGACCACCCTGAAAAATCTGCGCCAGCTGCACGGCCCGCAATTCCTCCATGTCGTCACACGCAAGGGCAAGGGTTACGCGCCGGCGGAAGCCGACCCCATCAAGTGGCATGGCCCCGGTCCGTTCGACCCTGCCAGCGGTACCATCTTCAAGGAAAAGGCCACGGGGCCGACCTACTCCCAGATCTTCGGGCAATGGCTGTGTGACATGGCGGCCCGCGACCCGCGCATCATCGGCGTGACGCCTGCGATGCGCGAGGGCTCCGGTCTGGTTGAGTTCTCGAAGCGCTTTCCCGATCGCTACTTCGACGTCGCGATCGCCGAGCAACATGCGGTCACCTTCGCGGCAGGATTGGCCGTGGAGGGTCTGAAGCCCATTGTTGCGATCTATTCGACTTTCCTGCAGCGCGCCTACGATCAGCTGATTCATGATGTGGCGCTGCAGAACCTGCCTGTGGTATTCGCTCTCGACCGCGCTGGCCTCGTCGGCAGCGACGGCGCGACTCACCAGGGAGCCTACGACGTCTCGTTCCTCCGCTGTATTCCCAACATGACCGTGATGGCGCCGGCGGACGAGAACGAATGCCGCCAGATGTTATATACGGCGACCACGTTGCCCGGTCCTTCGGCGGTCCGCTATCCGCGTGGCACCGGACCGGGAGTCCCGCTGGTCGAGGAAATGACCGCACTGCCGGTCGGCAAGGCGCAGACGCGCCGCGAAGGGCGCAGCGGCCTTGCGATCCTGGTGTTTGGCACGCTGTTGGAGCCGGCGATGAAGATCGCGGAGCGGCTCGATGCCACGCTGGTGAACATGCGTTGGATAAAGCCACTGGACGAGGACCTGGTCATTGCGGTGGCCTCGCGCCATCGAGCGATCATCACCATCGAGGAGAACGCCACCATCGGCGGTGCGGGCTCCGCGGTGGGCGAACTGCTGGCGTCCGAGGGGCTGCTCATACCGTTTTTGCAGCTCGGTATTCCGGATCGTTTTATCGAGCACGGCTCGCGCGACAGTTGCCTGGTCGCCGCCGGACTGGACGCCGCGGGCCTGACCTCCAGCATCGATCGCTGGTGGGCTTTGCAGACTCGGGAACGCGAACGTATCCGATCCGCGGGCGGCGCTTGAACCCCGGCCGGGGCGCCCCTACCTACCCACTATACTAGGTAAGCTTTTCAGGCTGGATGACATGACGCCCCCTCCCGGCAACGCCAAGATCGTGCGACCCATCGTTACGGACATCGAGGATGTGCAGGGGCGCGCCGACACGCGCCGGCTGCCCATCAATCGAGTGGGTATCAAGGACATCCGCCACCCCGTGCGGGTGAAGGACCGCTCGGCGGGCGAGCAGCACACCATCGCGAATTTCAACATGTACGTGAGCCTGCCCCACAACTTCAAGGGCACACACATGTCGCGTTTCGTGGAAATCCTCCACGGCGAGCGCGAGATCTCGGTGGAATCATTTCGCGCCATGCTGGAGAAGATGACCGAGCGTCTCGAGGCCGACACCGGTCACATCGAGATGAGCTTTCCGTTCTTCGTCATGAAGAAAGCTCCCGTCTCCGGTGTCGAGAGCCTCATGGACTACCAGGCGACCCTCATCGGCGAGCGCCGTAACGGCGTGACCGAAATGTGGGTGCGCGTCGTGGTGCCGGTGACGAGCCTGTGCCCGTGCTCGAAAAAGATCTCCGCTTATGGCGCGCACAACCAGCGCTCGCACGTCACGATAAAAGCGAAGCTGCGCTCGCACCTGTGGATCGAGGAGATCATCGGAATCGCCGAGAGCGAGGCCTCCAGTGAGCTCTACGGCATCCTGAAGCGCCCCGATGAGAAGTACGTGACCGAGCGGGCCTACGACAATCCGAAATTCGTCGAGGACATGGTGCGCGATGTGGCCGCGCGTTTGAACGCGGACGAGCGGATTGCCGCGTACACGGTCGAGTCAGAGAACTTCGAATCGATCCACAACCATTCCGCGTACGCCTTGATCGAGCGTGACAAGGACGCGGAATAGCGTCGCCGCCGGCCTGCGCGGGCCGGCACCCTTAGCCTTACGAATAATTAATCCGGCCTTCATGACGGCGAGCGAACTCGCGTCTAACGTGTGGTCTGCCGCGAGTGCTCGCGCCACCGCTCGAACTGGAGACCTGAATGAAGATCATCGCCGCTCTCGCCGCCGTTGCCGTCTTTGGCTGCGGCGCCGTTGCTGCCTTCGCCGCCGACCCACCGGCTACGACCACGGCCACGCCCAGCAGCGCGAGCGCGACCCCCGTAAAGCCGATGTCCCTCAAGGCTTGTAACAAGCAGGCGGATGCCAAGAGCCTGACGGGGGCGCAGCGCTCTACTTTCGTCAAAAATTGCCGGGGGCCGAAGGGCGCCGCCCCGCCCTGAGGCGCCGACCATGGGCTCATTCATTTCAGCGGCAGTTCGACCACCACCCGCAGCCCGGGCTCGTTGTTTTCGAGGGTGAGCCGCGCGCGATGCAGCCGCGCGATGGCTGAGACGAGACTCAGGCCGAGGCCGCTGCTATCAGGCCTGCCGCTTTGCCCGATTCTCACGAACGGCTGTACCGCGCGCATCCGGTCGTCAGCCGGCACACCCGGACCGTCGTCGCTCACGACGAGACACACGCTGTCCGTCAGGCGCTTCACGCTCAAATCGATCCGGCCACCCGTCGGAACGTATTTCAGACAGTTCTCGATGAGATTCGTGACCAACTGCGCCAGCAGTTGGCGATTGCCCTGCACGATCGCGCCGGTGTCTTCTTCGTCGACCAGGGTGAGGCCGCGGTCGCGCACGACAGGCTCGAACAACTCGGCAAGCTCAGTGGCGAGCTCACCAACATCGACCGCCGCGGGCGAAGCCAACGGCGCACCCGACTCCGCGAGCGCAATCTGCAGCAAGATCGCCAGCGTTCGCTGTATATGGTCGACTTCTCGCAGCGCCGACTCGATCGACTCGTGAACCGCCGGCTCGAGCGGCGGTAGGCGTAACAACAGCGCGTCCATGCGCGTGCGCAAACGATGAAGCGGAGCACGTAAGTCGTGCGCGGCGCTATCGAACGTCGCACGCAGAGTGCGCGCCTGATCCTCGAGGCGATCGAGGACATCATTGACTGAAGTCGCGAGCGCATCGAATTCATCGTTCGCACCCGCTACCGGCAACCGCCGACCCAGCTCGCCCGCGAGGATGCGTTTGCAGGTACCCGTTACATCACCAACACGGCGCGACAGGCGGTAGCTGAACCAGAATCCGGTCAGCGCCGCAGCCAGGGACGTGAGGCCGATGCCCCAGAGCATGGCCATACGAAATTTCTCGGCGAAGCGGCGTCCCTGGGAGATGTCGGTGCCGACGAGCAGGTGATCGCCGCCTGGCAGCGTGCGCACAGCCGCCCTGACAGGGTGAACGGCGCGGCGGCCGGGCTCGATGGTGGCGATCTCGAACTCGGGCCGCGTCTCGGTGGGCAGCGTATCGAACGGCCAGTGCGTCACATTGCCGGCGATGCGCTCGAAGTTGCTATCGACGAGCATGTAGACGGCGCCGATGCGACCCCAGCTGTCGATCCGCAGGTTGATTTCATCGGTGACACCCGGAATACCGCTGCGGGCGTAGCGGTCCTGGAGACTCTTCAGCTCCGTATCGATGATGACGTCCACCTCATCGGTGATGAGGCCGTCGGTGAGCAGATAGGCGCTGCCCAGGGTGACCGCGACTGCGAGCGTGACCAGAAACATATAACCGACGGACAGGCGAAACGCCGTCGTGTTGAAAATAGCGCGGCGGAACACCGCTCAGTCCTCGGTTCGCAGCACGTAACCCGAACCGCGGATGGTGTGGATGAGCTGCCGATCCGCGCCGCGGTCGATCGCCTGGCGCAAGCGGCTGATGTGCACATCGATGAGGTTGCTCTGCGGGTCGAAGTGCAGATCCCACACTCCTTCGAGCAACATAGTGCGCGTGACGACCTGGCCCGCGCGCCGCATGAGGAATTCGAGCAGCTTCAACTCACGCGCCGTCAGCTCGATCTCGCGGCCGCCGCGGGTCACCCGCCGTGCGAGGAGATCGAAGTCGAGGTCAGCCACCTTGAGCTTCGTGGCATCCGGCACGCTCGAGCGCCTGCGGGAGAGCGCTTCGATGCGCGCCAGGAGCTCCACGAATGCAAACGGCTTCGTCAGGTAATCGTCGCCGCCCGCTTTCAGGCCTTTCACCCGATCGTCCACGCTGCCCAGGGCGCTGAGCACCAGCACGGGTGTCGCGATGCCCTTCTGGCGCATGATCTGGATGATGGCGAGTCCGTCGACATGCGGCAGCATCCGGTCGGTGACGACCAGGTCGAACTGCCCTTCCGTAGCTCGAAACAAGCCATCCCGGCCGTCCGCGGCGTGATCGACCGAGTAGCCGCTCTCTCGCAATCCGTTGACGAGGAACCTCGCGGCCTCGGTGTCGTCCTCAATAAGTAAGATGTGCACGGGGTGCGAAGATTGGAGCGCGGGTGCGCATTTCGCAAGAGCGGGGGCGCCTGCCGTATGGGTGTCGCCTGCGCCGCGAACCAGCGCGGCTCAGCGATCCGTCGGAACGTTGCTGCCGCTGGAGCTCGTCTCACCCGACTGCAAGCGTCCGATGAGCGTGCGTAGGAACACGCGATTGAAGCGTAGCTGGCACGAAGCAGAAACCTGCTCGAGCAGCGTGGAGCTTACTTTTAGCACCGTCACCGCGCTCGCGGAGCGGATCGTCGCGGTGCGCTTGGCGCCTGGCACGTAGCTCGCCTCACCGAAGCAGTCGCCGGTCTCGAGCGAGCCGAGACGGCGGCCGTGACGCTCTACCGCGCAACTTCCACTGACGAGAATGTAGAAGCGATCGTCCATCTCGCCTTCTTTGACGATCTCCTCACCTTCCACATAGTCCTGCCAGTTGCTCGCGCGCAGAACCTCCCAAATCTCCGCGTGCGAGAACTCGTGGAAGAACTTCAGGCGTCGCAGGACACCGAACTGTTCCTGGCGATCGATGCGAGAGTTCGCTTCGCGCAACCTTTGATGCACGCGGGTGAGCTCGGCCGCGAAATCCAGACCGCTCTTGTAGCGCTTGACCGGATCCTTCTGCAGCGCCATGGCGACTACGGTTTCCAGCTCTTCCGGAATGTCCTTGCGCAAAACATGGATCGGTGGAGGCGTGGCGTAGACGATCTGATGGAGCAGCTTCTGCAGGTTGCCGGCGCGGAAGGGACGCGAGCCGGTGAGGAGCTCGTACATCACCGCGCCGAGCGAATAGAGATCGGAGCGGTTGGTGAGATCGAGACTCTGCACCTGCTCCGGCGACATGTACGACGGGCTGCCGGCGATGCCTTCGATACGCGAGATGTCGGAATCGGACACGAGCGCAATACCGAAATCGATGATGCGCACGTCGCTGTCCTGCGTGAGCATTATGTTAGATGGCTTGATGTCGCGGTGGATCACGCCGCGGGAGTGCGCGTAGTGCAGCGCCTTCGCGCACTTGAAAATGATTTCGACGGTGTCGTCGATGCGCAGCAGGTTATCCGGGCGGCAGTAGGCGGCGAGCGTGCGCGCGCCGTGGACGTGCTCGGTCACTATATAACAGTGGCCGTTTTCCTCGCCCGCGTCGTAGATCGGCAGGATGTGCGGGTGCTGCAACATCCCAACCAGGTGCGCCTCGGAGAGGAACATCTTGCGGGCGATGCGGGCGCGCTCTTCGTCGACGCCGTTGTCGCTGTTGTAAAGTTTGATCGCGACGTCGCGACCGTAGTACGCGTCATGCGATAAGTAAACTACACCGGTGCTACCCCGGCCGACCTCCTTGATGACTACGTACTTACCGATTTTCTCCGGGATTTTCCGTGGAGTCGGCTTGGGAGGCGGTGTGGACTTGGAAGCCGGTACTGACATGACTCGCGAAAATAGCGAAACAGCCTGGAGAGGATACTGTCTGTGTCCGCGGCACGACTGTGATCCAGACCTCACCGGCTCCGGTGGCGCGCGCGACACTGCCAAATCCGGGAAAAAGCCCTACTTCCCGAAATGATCATAGCCCGAATGCGAGAACTCCATCACGTTCCCGCCGTTCATGACCACTGCTCCCGGAGAGGCGCGCACGGTCCCGATGGGACTATAGCCCCAACGTCCCGGCGGCAGTTCCTTACACAGCTTCTCGACGTGCTCCGGGCTCACCGTGAAGCACAGTTCGTAATCGTCGCCGCCGGTGAGCGCGAGCTCCCTGGCGCGCTCCTCTCCGACCGCTTCCACCAGCTCCTCGGAGAGCGGGATCTCCTTGTAGGAGAGTTCCACGCCACAACCGCTCGCGTGCGCCAGCTTGCCAACATCGCCGAGCAGGCCGTCGGAGACGTCGATGCAGGCGCTCGCATAGCCGCGCAAACATTTGCCGAGTGCCATGCGAGGCGTGGGGAACAGGAAGCGTTTGCGTAAATAAGTCGCGGTGTCTGTTGCGGCCTGGAGGCGGCCCTGTTCCACCGCGAGGCCCGCGGCGGAGTCACCGGGGGTGCCGGAAACAAACACGTGATCGCCCGGACGGGCGCCGGAGCGCAATAGTGCTTGACCGCGCGGCACGTGACCCAGGATCTGGACAGTTGCCGTGAGGGGGCCCGATGTTGTGTCACCCCCAACCAACGCGACATCGTGCGACCTGGCGAGGTCGGAGAAGCCGGCGGCGAATTCGGACAGCCAGGATTCGTCGCTGTTGGGTAGTGTCAGGGCGAGAAGTGCCCAGGCGGGGCGCGCGCCCATCGCGGCGAGGTCGCTCAGGTTTACGGCGAGCACGCGATGACCGACCGAGGCTGCCGGGCAGCCGTGGGGGAAGTGGACACCGTCCACGAGTGTGTCTATCGCCGCGACGAGGTCGCAGCCCGCCGGCGAATCGAGCAAAGCGGCGTCGTCACCGACCCCTAAGCGAACGTCAGATCGCTTGTATCCGCTGTTGCGGAAGTAGCGGTCGATGAGAGCGAATTCGGACAAAGCCATGTAACGACCCGCTGCGGTTGCGAACTCAATCATGCCAGCGCAGACGCGAGGTCCGCCACGGCGGGCGGGGCCTCTCAGCCCTCTCGCGGCCGGACCTCTTTCGCGGCGCGGTCCAACACTGCGTTGACGAACTTGTGGCCATCAGTCGCGCCGAAGCGCTTCGAGAGCGAGACGGCTTCGTTGATGGCGACGCGGTAGGGGATCTCGGGCTTCGCGGTGAGCTCGAATAGGCCGATGAGCAGCACGGCGTGCTCGATTGGATCGAGGAGCTCGGGTTTGCGGTCCATCCAGGCGGTGAGCCGGGTATCGAGGGCTACGCGGGCGTGCCAGACGCCTTCGACGAGCTCGCGGAAGTACTCGCGGTCGGCTTTGGGCATGTCCTCGGCGTCACCGAACTCGAGAATGAGGTCCTGCCAGGGGCCATCATTGAGCTGCCAGCGATACAGGGCCTGGAGGGCCAGCTTTCGAGCGACCGAGCGGGTGCCGGCGAAATAGTGGGCGGGCTCGGTCATGGGAGACGGGTTCCTTCGGTCACGGCGGGTAAGTATGGCGCAT
>DATBCZ010000441.1:0-5892 GCA_036270175.1 Steroidobacteraceae bacterium
GGGGCATGGTACCCAGCTCGATCACTGAGAAAGGCATTGCCACCCGGGAATTGATCCTCGCGCGGGCCTATGAGCTGGCGCGGGAGGCCGGGCTGGAGGGGCTATCGATCGGGACCGTGGCGATGAGCGCCGGGATGTCCAAGAGCGGGGTGTTCGCGCATTTCGGCTCCCGGGAGCAGCTGCAGTTGGCGCTGCTCGAGTCGGTGGGGGCCCATTTCATGGAGTTCGTCAGAGCCCCCGCTCTGCGCGAACCTCGTGGGCTGCCGCGGCTGCACAAGATGACCGAGCGATGGTGTGAATGGTCGCGTGTTCATCGAACCGGCTGCGTTTTACTCAGCGCTGCCGTGGAGTACGACGGCCGTCGCGACGGAGCGATCCGCGAGCACGTGCTGCGTCAACAGGCGGGTTGGCGTGATGAGCTCAGGCGGACGATCCGGTTGGCGGTCGATGTGGGTCACTTGAGGGCGGACACCGACACAACGCAGCTCGCGTTTGAAATCTACAGTCTGATGTTGGGCCTCCATCATGACGCCGGCCTGTTCGGCTACGAGGAGGCTCGCCACCGAACCGAGCTGGCGCTCACGCGGCTGCTCGCCAGTTTTCAACCCAATGCACTGGCGGCACGCCAGTGATCCGGCACGGTCGATCCCGTCAGCATCCCGCGAGCAAACTGCTGAAACTCGTCGCGTTGCGCGCCGGATTTGTGTTGGGTGGACGCTTCGCTCCGCGGCGGACCGTCGAGTGGGCGGCCCGCCTCTTCGCTACGCCCTATGGCAGCAGCCGCTCACGCGCACGCGCTGTCCAGGCGAATGGCGAAATGCAGCGGTGCGAGATCACGGCGGGAGAGCAGACCATTGCTACTTATGTGTGGGGCGACCCTACGCGGGAGCCCTACGCCCTCCTGGTGCATGGTTGGTCGAGTTTTGGGCTGCGTTTCCTACCGTGGGTTGCCCGGCTGCGCCAGGCAGGCCTGGCCGTTGTCACCTTCGATCAACCAGGGCACGGTTACAGCACCGGCGAGTTGTGCACGCTGCCTGACTTCATCAACACGATTCATGCGATCGGGCGTCGCTACGGTAATGCCGCACTGGCTGTCGGGCATTCCCTGGGTGGAACCGCGGTGACGCTCGCACAGGGAGAGAGCTGGCATGCCGAGCGCGTTGTCGTGATCGCTCCGGCTGCTGACATGGCGACGCCCGCCGAACGCTTCATGCGTCATATACGACTCGGCGAGCATCTGCGCGAGCGGTTCTTCGGTTGGCATGTGCGCGCTACTGGGGTCAACGTGCAGGACTTGGAGGTCCGCCGATATCTTCCGGCGTTGGGACAGCCCTGTTTGATCGTGCACGATCTGGATGACCGCGAAGTCCCTTGGGGTGAGGGTGAGCTCTATGCTCGCCACTGGCACAATGCGCGGCTCCTGACGACACAAGGGCTCGGGCATCACAGGGTGTTGGATGCACCCGATGTGATTGAGGCGGTGCTCGCCTTCGTGCGTGGCGAGCGAAGAGGGGAGCGGATCGTGGGTTCCCCGAACCTTCCGTACGGATTGGCGTAGATGTGCATCGCGCCGTGCAGCATGACCGTCACCGCGCTGCTGGGGGGCGGCTCGCTGGCGATTGTGGTCGCCGTGGCGCTGGTGTTGTGGGACTTGTGCGCGTGGAAGGGCTGAAGCCCGCCGCAAGCATCGGCAGCAACCGTCGAAGTTTGCGGCGACCATGGAACATTCGTGTTTTGACCGTGTTGACGGGGCAGCCAAGACTATCGGCGATCTGCCGGCACGAGTGCCCCAGGCGGTAGCGCAGGTCCAGTGCTACGCGTTGCTCATCGGGCAGGAGTGCGAGTGCCGCATCCAGCCATTCACACACCTCTGCGTTAGACCAAGGGTCGTGGAGCGCCTCGAGTTGAGAGTCCGTTGCGATGGACACCGCCGTGCCTGCCTTGCGAAGCGCTTTGGCGCTGACTATGCGAGCGATGCCGAAGATCCAGGTGGAAGCTTTCGAGGCGCTCCTGAAGCGCGGCGCTGACAGCCAGATCGCCGCGAGCGTCTCATGAAGGGCCTCCTCGGCCAGGTCGCGTCGTCGTGTAAGCTTTAGCGTGAACGACTCAATGCGTCGGGCGTAGCGGGAGTGAATTTCCCCGAGTGCCGCCTCATCGCCAGCCGCTATTGCATGTATCAGCTTGTCATCACAGTCGTTGCCGGCTTCAGCTCGCCGCGCGGTTGTGATCGAGTCCGAGTGGCAGTTACATGAGCCCATGTTTGCCTCATTCCGCGGTACCGGGGCAGGCCGTTGCGCGCTCGACGCTTACTTGTACCCCGGGGCGATGCCGCGGTCCAGAGTGTTGACGGCGCGCGCAGCGCCGAGGCGAGCGCGACCGCTAGCTCGCCCTTGCCGGGTTCGATAAAAAGCGTCAAGGTTGCGATGAATGGCGCGCCCCTCAGTCCCGGCGAAGCCCGGGCGCGCCCGGCTCCATGAAACCGTTTTGCAGGTCGATCACCACGTGAGCCGTTGCCTTGGATGAGTGGTCGAGCTTTTTTTTACCAGCGATTTCCGCCGCAGGCACGGCGCTCGCACCAGGCGGCTTTCGCATCCGGAGCACACTACTGGCAGCTTTGGCCGAAGCTCGATGTCCGCGATGATGAGTTGAAGGTCGACAAGTGTCGCTTTGGCGCCTTCATTCCCGGAACCTGTGATCTCCACGAGATCCTGCGCAAGCGTCACATCGACACGCTCATTGTGAGTGGCACAGTGACCAACTGCTGTTGTGAGTCCACCGCTCGGGATGCCATGCAGCTCAATTACAAAGTGATATTTGTGAGTGACTCGAATGCGGCGCTCAGCGACGTCGAGCACAACGCAACGCTGAACAACATGTGTGCGCTGTTTGCCGACGTGATGTCCACCGAGGAGGTGGTTGGTGCCTTGGAGCGCGCGCTAGCTCGCAGCGTCCGACTTGACTCGCCGGAGCAGGGCGATCGAAACCACCATGACAAGGATCAGGAGGCCTAGCACCACGAGTTCCAGCATGGCTGCGTGCAGTAATGCTTGCCCGTTTGGCGAGGTGCGGCCCGCATCGCCAGCCTGCGATGATTCGAGCGTTACTACCAGGACGCGCCGTATAGAAGCGATGAGGCCGACTACGAGGAAAGGCTCGGCGGTCAGAGTGTGTGAGCGGAAAGATACGCCGACCGTGTGCAGGATCTCGACGATCATCAGGACCAGGAGCAGACGGTCGATGGCGAATACCAAGGCACCGGTGTCATGACGCGCATTGAGCGAGTCGAGAAGTTGGCTCGCCGCTTCGGCGAGGCCTTTCACCAGCGCGAGCGTGAGCAGTATGCCGAGGATGAAGTAGGTGACGGACTCGACCTTGATAAACCCCTGGTCGGCCCACTTACTCACGTGGTTTGGCTGCCGCGGCCGATTCGGATCGTCGCTCATTTCCGGTCTGCTGCGTGACGTCACTGACGTAAACTTGGGGAACTGTGGATCGGATGTATTGAAGAAAATGACTATGTGGGGGTCGAGCGAGATCGAGGTATCCTCGCACGCGACCTAGGGGATATCGCGAGACCAAATTTTGACCGACAACATGCGCGCCCGGGACATCTGGCTCGGGCTTGATACCGGGGGCACTTTTACCGACGCGGTCGCGCTCGATGGAGCGCGGCGGACCGTCCTGGCGAGCGCGAAGTCACTGACGACCCACTGGGACCTTTCGCTTGGCCTCGGGGGTGCGCTGCGAGCGGTGCTCGATGCGCTTCCCGACGGCGTGCGGCGCGAGAACGTCACCTTGGTGTCGGTGTCCACCACCCTCGCCACCAATGCCGTGGTCGAGAACCGCTTCAGTCCGATCTGCACCATTCTCGTCGGCTTCGACGACGGGATGGTCGAACGCTCGGGGCTAAAGGCCGAGGGAGGAGGGATTGTCCGCGTGCGTGGGGGACACGATCCGACCGGAGACGAGGCCGAGCCCCTCGATGAGGCGGCGATCGACGCGGCGGTACGAGCTTTCGGACCGAAGGTCGAGGCATTTGCCGTGGCCGCGCAGTTCTCGGTACGCAATCCGAGCCACGAAGAGAGAGTGCGCGACCGGATTCGTTCACTGTCCGGTAAGCCGGTGACCTGCAGTCACGAGTTGAGCTCCAAGCTCGATGCACCGAAGCGGGCACTGACCGCCGCGTTGAATGCGCGCCTCACCCCGCACATCCGGCACCTCCTGGGGTCACTCGAGCGTGTTTTGCAACAAGAGGGTATTGCCGCGCCTCTCATGATCGTCAAGGGCGACGGGACCTTGATGAAAGCGGCCGTCGCGCTCGAGTACCCGGTGGAGACCGTGTTGTCAGGACCGGCGGCAAGTGTGGTGGGCGCCTCCTTCCTGACTGGGCTGCAGGACTTTGCAGTCTCTGACATGGGCGGCACGACCACCGACGTGGCGCTCGTCGCCGACGGTAGGCCCGTAGTTCGCGAAGAAGGTGCCGTTATCGGCGGCTGGCGCACGATGGTAGAGGCGATCGATGTCCACACCTGCGGTCTCGGTGGCGACAGTGAGGTGCACTTCGATCGCGATCACCGGTTGAAAGTCGGCCCGCGCAAGACGATGCCGTTGAGTCTCCTGGCGCATCAGTTTCCGATGGTTCTGACGCCGTTGCGCAAGCTCGCCTCCGCCGAGCGCGTGCCCCCGTTTGCGGGCTGTTTCGCGTACCGCAACCCGGGACGCGATCCGGGTACCCACCTGGATCGACTCGAGGAGCGGGTGTGGCAGGCGCTCACGATCGAGCCCCGGCCTCTGAATGAGGTCGCCAGCACGGCGACCGGTGTCGATGCCATCCGGCGGCTGGTAGACCGGGGTTTGGCGACGCTTGCTTCATTCACTCCCACCGATGCGATGCATGTGCTCGGTCGCCAGGAAGGCTGGAGTGTCGAGGCTGCCCGGCTCGGCGCCACGATACTCACCACCGAAGAGCGCAATTCACGCGCGCGACCGGAGAGGGATAGCCCGGAGGGGCTGGCCGAGCGAACCTATCAGCACGTCGTCCGGGAGGCTGGACGCGTAATCCTCGAAAGCACGCTCGCTCGCGATCCCGGAGTTGAATCAAACAAGGGACGTTGGGGCCCCCTGGGCGCGCTGCTCGACGACGTAGTCGCCGGGCGGCGCTTTTCCCAACTTCTCGATGCGCGAATCCGCTTGGCGGTCCCGTTGATTGCCATTGGTGCTCCGGCGGGTGCCTTCTATCCGGAAGTGGCGCGTCGCCTGGGCGCTCAGTTGGTCGTGCCCAGCCACGCGGCGGTTTGCAACGCCGTCGGTGCGGTAGCGGGTGTCGTATCCGAGACTTGCGACATACTCGTAAATCAGCCGGCGCTCAATGTTTTTCGCGTCCACGATCCGGCGGGAATTCGGGATTACACGCTTGCGAACGATGCCATCGAGTATGCCAAGACCGTTTCACAACAGTTGGCCCTCGCGGCCGCGCAGCGCGCGGGAGCGACCGATCCACACGTGGAGACTTCCGTCATGGAGCGGCGCGCGCATGCCGGCGCCTCCGATGAATATCTCGCGGAGGCGACCGTGCGGTCACGGGCGACCGGGCGGCCGATGACGGGTTGAGCGGTTAACCGAGTAGGGTCCGCCAGCGGGACTCTACTCGCCTCGATCGATCGCATCCAACTGCGCTTTCCGGAAGGCCGCTCCCGCTCGAATGACGGTCCCGAATTCGAGGTAGGGGTCGGTCCTGCGCTCATAGTGGGGCCATTGCGGCAGTCCGGGCCCGTTGGGGTCGCCCGTGGCGGCAAACCGTGCCCACGTGCGCATCATCAACGCCGATAACCGTAAGTCGTCGGCAGCCGCAGTGGGGTGCTTGATAAAACTGGGTTGCTCGAGCGACCCGAA
>DATBCZ010000442.1:0-1690 GCA_036270175.1 Steroidobacteraceae bacterium
CGTGGTCTCCTCGGCGAGATAGATTGCGCCGTACCATCCATCGTATGCGACGATGATAGAGCGCAGAGCGCCCCCGACCGTGATCATCGCGGCGAGAGATAACAGCGGAAGTTGTGCCGCGGACCCGGACAGGGCCGCCGTTACGGACGGCGCTGCATGGGGCGTAACTAAGAAACAACTCACTGCGAGCGCCAGAAGCATGATCCCCACGACCCCACTGATGGCGCCTTGGATACCACTGCCAATGCGCACACCCAGCCAGTGCAGCGCGGTGACCAGAGCGAGCACGCTGAGCGAAAGGATCTGGCTGTGGCCGGCGAGCCGCGGGAAGAACACTCCGAGATACTCCGCCGCCGTCAACGAGATGTACGCGACCGCGGCAGTATTGGCGATCCAATCATTCCACCCAACGACAAAGCCGACGCGCGGGCCGAACGCCCGGCGTGCGTAGACGTAGAAACCTCCCGCGGTCGGCAGCATCGCCGCGAGTTCCGACACGGACACCGCGCCGAGCGTCGCGTAGAGGCCGCCGGCAATCCAGAACATGATAATGAGCGGCACGTCGCCAAGGGCGGCCGCGATCGGGCCGGGGAGGCGTAGAATTCCGACACCGATCATGTTGCCGCACGCAACAGCCAGACTGATTCCAAGACCGACGACGCGCAGGAGCTTCGCGGAGCCCGGAATGGGCGCCGCGCTCGGAAGTGCGGGGGTTAGGGAGACCCCTGAGGCGGTACTTGAGTCGGTGTTGATGATGAGGCGCTGGACTTCATTGATTTGCGTTTTAGGTCGGTTCCAGGGTGAGTGTGGACCCCAGGGCCACGTGGCCGCAAGTCGTCCGTGGCGGGTTTATGCTGCGCCGCTCGAGTGGGAGCTCTTGCAAAGGGACATCAGATGACATCCGAGAGTGGTGCTGATATGCGCAAGTGGATCTATCGCGGCGCCATTGGTGTGCTCGGGTTGTTGTTTATCGGTTTGGTGGGAGGTGCGATCTACGAGCAAAGGGCCCGAGCGAGCGTCCTCGCGCGCTACCCTCCGTTAGGCAAACTGGTGGATATCGGCGGCCGCCGCATTCAACTCGATTGCCGGGGGAGGGGTACTCCGGTCGTTGTCTTCGAGGCAGGGCGCGATCTCGACGGGTCGCTCAGTTGGTACCTCGTGCATGATGACGTTGCGGCCTTTACGCGTGCGTGCGCCTACAGCCGCGCGGGTATCATGTGGAGTGATCCGAAGAATTCGCGCCCCACTGCGCGGGGAGCGGCTGCCGATTTACATGCGGCACTTGGGAACGCTGGCGAACGTGGACCGTACGTCCTCGTGGGGCATTCGGCCGGTGGCCCCGCCATTCTCGTTTACACGAAGTACTATCCCGAAGAAGTCGGCGGGCTGGTGTTCGTAGATGCGGCCCATCCACAAACATTCGAGCGGCTTGCGGCGGCGATGGGATTACAGCGCCCCACCGTTGGATTGGGGGACAAGATGGCCCGCGCCTTCGCGTGGGCAGGAATCATCAGGCTCATGACACCACCGCCTCTCCCGGACAATTCGGAAGCGATGAAGATCGTCCGGGCGTTTGGCCCCGTTTCGTGGGTTGGCGCGACGCGCGAGATTGAAGAGGACGTAGATTGGTTCAGCGAGGCGGGCACCGTACGCAGTCTCGGCTCGCGCCCGACCTTCGTGCTCTCAGGGA
>DATBCZ010000443.1:0-5169 GCA_036270175.1 Steroidobacteraceae bacterium
GCCGATACTCCTGGTAAGTGGAGCCGTACTCAAACACCAGGTCCCGCTCCTCGAACTGAATCGCCAGAAGAATATAGGCGGTGGTTCCCACTGCGAACACCAGGTGTGCCAGCGTCATCGTGGGCGTCATCCAGAACGCCAACAGGAATCCGAAATAGAGCGGATGGCGCACGATTCGATACGGCAACGGATCGCGGAAGGATACGGGTGTGTAGGCTTTGCCGATCAGCGGCAGCCACACCTGCCGCAGGCCGAAGAGGTCGAAATGGTTTATGAGGAAGGTCACCACCAGGACGGTCAGCCACCCAAAGGCAGACAACGTCCACAGCGCGACGCGCGCGGCTTCATTTTCGACCGACCAGATCGGGATCCCCATCGGGCGCCATTGCCAGAACAGAAAAAGCAGCGCCAGGCTCGCTAGCAACACGTAGGTGGAGCGTTCAATGGTCCACGGTATTATCCGGGTCCAGCGCTCTTTGAACCACCGTCGCGCCATGACACTGTGCTGAATCGCAAACAGTGCCAACAATCCGCCATCAACAGCCAGGGCCGTCGACAGTGATGTTTGCGGGGCGCCATCCAGGCGGGTGGGAACGGCCACTCCGGCGACGAATGCGACTGCGTACAGGAACGTAGCGAGAAAGATAACGTATGAAGTGATGCCGTATGCGAAGAAAAGCAGGCGTTTGGTCATGATGGTCTCCTTTTGCGCGCAGGATCCACCCGACGCGGCGCCGGCACCATCGGCGCTTTGTCCCGCTCGGCCTGAAATTGCGGTGGAGAGTTGGGACATCTGTCCCGATCAGGCGGATAATCAGGCAGATGAGGCGTCGGCAACGCGTTCGCTACATCAAGGCGTCGGATGGTACGCGGCTCGCGTGGGCCGAATCAGGCGACGGGCCACTCGTCGTGAAGGCCGCCAACTGGCTCACTCACCTCGAGTACGAGTGGGAAAGCCCTCTGTGGAAGCACTGGATCCAGTTCTTTTCCGAGCACTGCCGCTTCGTGCGTTACGACGAGCGTGGCTGCGGAATGAGCGACTGGGAGGTTGGCACGCTGTCGGTTGACCAATGGACCGATGACCTCGAGTCGATCATTGAGGCCGCCCAACCCAACAGTCCGGTGACACTCCTGGGTATGTCCCAAGGCGCCGCGGCGTGCATCAGTTATGCAGTACGGCACCCCGAGCGGGTCGCCCGTATGATCCTGTATGGCGGCTATGCGCATGGCGCTCTAAAGCGCGGTACCCCTCTAACCGAGTCGGCCTATCGCGCCATGATTGATCTGACACGTGTTGCGTGGGGGCATGACAACGCGACCTTCAGGCAGGTCTTCACGTCGCGGTTCATTCCGGAGGGCAGCCACGAGCAGCTCAACTGGTTCAACGAGCTTTGCCTGAAGTCGACGGCAGGCGAGGTCGCTGCCCGCTTGTTCGAGGCACGCGCGCTCCTGAACGTCGAGGATTTGCTCCCGAAGGTGCGCACGCCGACGTTGATTCTCCACGCGTGCAAGGATGAGGTTGTTCCGATCGAAGAGGGGCGGTTTCTGGCGAGCGCGATTGCCGGAGCGGAGTTCGTTGAGCTCGATTCTCGCAATCACGTTCTGCTGGAGCATGAACCGGCGTGGGAGCGGTTTCGTGAAGCCATACTGTCGTTCCTGCAATCTGACGCAAGGGCCGGCGACTCTCCGTTCGCCGCTCTTTCTCCGCGCGAGCGTGAGGTGCTAGCTTTGATTACCGATGGATTGAGCAACGCGGATATTGCAAAGCGGATGCAGATAAGCGAGAAAACGGTCCGCAATCACGCGTCCAATCTATTCGACAAACTCGGCGTGTGGTCCCGCGCGCAAGCGATTGTTTTTGCGCGTGACCACGGCTTCAATTCGTAGCATTGAGCCGCACACCGACGCCAGCGGTTCTACACCTGTGTTGAGCCCTGGATGGGTGCAGGTGGTTGTTGCGGCGGATTCGGCTGGTTCTGTGGCTGCCGTTGCTGTTGTTCCTGTTGCAGCTTTTTCTTTGCGGCGTGATGTCCGATTGCGCAACCGGCCGCGGCGCCCAACACGGCATGATGACCGGCCACGTGACCCGCTACGGCGCCTACCGCCGCACCTTTGATGCAACCTTTCGCCACGGCGGCTTGCGCGCCAACCCGTCGCGGTGGCGCGCCGTTACGGACCGCACGACCTTCATTCTTCGAAGGAAACGGGCCAGCGCTCCAGAAGCGGCGATAACGGCTTACGCGCCAACAGTCGGCGCGTGGCCTGTCCGAGCACCGGAGCTATGGGCAGGGTAGTTCGCTTGCCGGGGCCGGGACCGGTCGGTGTACCTGAGGACGCGGTGTTGAAGCCCGTGCTGTCGGTAACAACGACCCCGGAGATGCTGTCGAGTGCTTCGACAGAGTCGATTCCTGCGGGTACCGGCGTATGCGTGACCGCAACGTGTATAGCGGCGGCACCCGCTTGATGGCAAGCCTTGGCTGCGCGGGCCAGCGTTTCGCCCGTTGCACAGAGGTCGTCGAGGATGAGCACGGTTTGTGCGGCCACATCGCCAACGAGCGTGCCGCCGGAAAGCTTGTCGTTCTGGCGCCGTTTCTCGATGAACGCGATGCCCACCGCGCGGCCCAGCCGTGCGATGAGCTGCTCGCGGAATAACTGCACCCGCTTGATCCCGCCGATGTCGGGCGATACGACAGTCAGTTCTTCGCGCCCAAACCGGGTCGCGAAATGGTCGACCAACATCGGCACGGCGGACAGGTGGTCCACGGGGATACGGAAGGCATTGTCGAGCGCCGCCGGGTTGTGAACGTCGAGTGTCACGAGTTGGCTTGCCCCGGCCGCCTCCAACAGCTCGGCAACGTAGCGTGACGTGACAGGATCGCGCATCTGGGTGCGCCGGTCCTCGCGCGCAAACGTCAGGTAGGGGAGCAGGACGACTCGCCGCTCGGCTCCCGCGTCGCGCAGTCCCAAGAGCAGGAACAGGAGTCTCGTGAGCCGCTCGCCGACCGGTAGCGCCGCCGTCCCGGCCAGGGACTGCAGCACGACGACGGTGCGGCCACGCACGGACTCGAGCGGCCGAAATTTGAACTCGCCGCCTTCGAAACGGTGCTCCTCGAGGGGACTGAGGGGGAGTCGGGCTTCCTCGCCAAGTCGCCTTGCGAAGTCCGCGCTCTCGCTCAGCGCGAAAAAGCGGGGGCGGGAGCCGGCGATATCGCCCTGAGCGAGTGGTTCCAAAATGGCTTCCAGAGACTGCCAGAGCGTGGCATTTAGGTTACACGGACTTCAATTCGAGCCGCTAGACTACCGCCCAGGGTACGGGACTTGCAGCAGGTCTGTGCCGCGGCAGCAAAATGGGCCGCCCGGGGGTTCTGTGTCAACCGACTCGGCTCGGCGTAAGCGCTTGATATAGCTTCATCTTTTTGTCATTCAGGAAGCGGATTTCAACTGTGGGGATTGGTTCGGTGAGAAGCGGGCCGCGTATTCAAGCGCGAATGACCCGGCTGCGGGTTTGGGGTCGCCTGGCGACGCTTACGCTCATGACTTTTGCAGGGGTTCACGCCCAGGCGCAGCAGCGTCCGCAAGCGTCGCCAGGACGTTGCGACCAGGCGCCGGTCGGCGTCATTCCGAGTCGTGCCTCCGGCGCCCCGGCGGGTCGTGAGTTTGCGCGGCAGGTCGAATCCCTCTCCGGACTCGAGCGCGATGCGCAAATCCGATCGCAACTGCTCTCGGGCAACGTCCCGCAATTCCTGCGGCGCCTTGCTCCGGTAACGGTTACGGGCAAGGACTCCGGCCAGCCGGTCGAGATCACGGTCTGCGTGCTACCCGATTATCTGGCGGTTGGATCCGACGGCGATTTCGTGTTCGTTCCTCTCGGACTCGAGGCGGCGCTCGATGTCGCTGAGCGCTTCGGGTTCGATCTGCCCACCCCGAAGCTCGTCGATGCCATCTACGAGGAGTCCGCCGTCAAACTCCCGCCGGTGCCGTTGCCCGCGGGCGATCGGATGCGCAGCACCGACTATGTTGTTCATCACAGCGAGTTGATCAGCCAGCAGCGCAACGCGCTGGGTGCGCCGCTGGGAGAACTCACGGCCGGTGACAAAAAAGATCTCGTTCTGACGAACCGCCTGTGGCAGTTCCCCGGTCGCGTGGCCATTTACGGCTGGCATCGGGCGGCGGATCAACCCATCCAACCCCTGAGCACGGTTCATGGCGCGCGGTATGCGGACTACAGCCACGGAGTCCGGCTCGTGAGCAGCATCGTCTATGTCAATGGCGTAAAGCGGTCCATTGACGACGTGCTCGCCGAGCCGCGGCTTGCGGCTCTGTTGACGAGCGAAGGGCCGTTGACGCGCATCGCCCAGCGTCTGCGCGAGCTCACTGAGCGGTTGGCAAGAGACCGAGGGTCTGCATCTGCCGCCTGGCTGCGACCGGCCCGCGATTCGTCTGCGCGGCGCTGAGATTCGCCGCGCCCACCAGCGCGGCGGCGCTGTTGGATTTTACCGGCGTGCTGGCCTTTGCCGGCGAGTTGCAGCAGCGAAACCCCAGGTGGTAGTTCGCATGGCTGTGCTGATCCAACACGCGCGTTCCGTGCCAGAACGGCGCCCGCCAACGGCACCAGTCCTCGTGTGCCCGGTAGGTGTCGAAGATGAACCAGCTTCCCTTCATCTCCGTATAGCCCAGCGTGGTGCTGCCCCGACTCGACATCTGTGAAGGATTGAGCGGCAGATTCATGTGCTCGGCGGCATTCCCGTTCAGGTCGTAGACTTCGAGCGGGCTGCGGCAGGCCGGGAAGTCGCCGGTCGGATAGGTGTTCGAGCCGCACTGTTTCCAATCACCCCCGTTGCAGCCCGGCGATTTGAAACTGCCGGTTGCGCAGATGCCGGTCTGGTACGAGGGACCGTAGCTCCACCGCTTGTCGTTGGCTTCCGCCCGGTTATGAGCCAGGCGCATCGCGTGTATTCCAACCTCGGGCGGCACTCCGGCGGCGAGATCGAAGCGGTATTGCGATTCCGCCGGCTCGGTCTTGCCTTGGCAAGCGTCTTCCCATTCGTCCGCGTCGCACATCCGCTTGCCTTCGGCGGCACAGATTTCCGCCGCTTCCCGGGCCTGCACCCAGACGACCGGGTAGGCGCAGGGAATGTCGGGAAATTCGAACTGGTCGATGCAGGCGGT